>JASHTU010000370.1 GCA_030040395.1 Acidobacteriaceae bacterium | reverse complement strand
TGTAAACTCGGCTGCATGAGCACGGTGCGCGTGGCCGGAGTCATCCCGGCGCGATTGAACTCCACGCGGCTTAGCCGCAAGGTCCTGCGCCTCCTCGCCGGTCGGTCGATGGTCGAGTGGGTGTGGCGCGCGGCCGCCGCCAGCGGCCTTATGGACACGGTGGTGGTAGCCACCGACGCCGATGAAGTGGCCGACGCCTGCCGCCGGCAGGCCATCCCCGTAGTCCTCACTTCGCCCACCTGCGCCAGCGGGTCGGACCGCGTTCGCGAGGCGGCCCGCGAGATCGACGCAGGCATCTATGTCAACATTCAGGGTGACGAACCTACGCTAACGCCTGATTTTTTCCCGCCGCTACTCCGCCTCTTCGACCGTCCCCAGGTTGAGGTCGCCACTCTCGCCGTTCCCTGCCCCGCTGCGGAGTTTGCCAATCCCAATGCGGTCAAGGTAGTCACCGCGCTCGATGGCCGCGCCCTCTATTTTTCCCGCTCCACCATCCCTTGCGACCGCGACCAGACAGGCTTCGCCGGCTACCGCAAGCATCTCGGCATCTACGCCTATCGCAAGGCCGCGCTGGAGCGCTTCGCCGCGTTGCCGCCTTCGCCGCTCGAAACGCTGGAAAGGCTTGAGCAGTTACGGTTTCTCGAAAACGGCATTGACATCCACGTTGCTGAAGCCCCGCGCGACACCATCGGCGTGGACACCGAGGAGGATTTGGCCCGGGCCGAGGCAGTCCTGACCATGTTTGCCCTGCGCGCCAAGCCATAGGCGCCGCAAAATCGCCGATCTTCCGCGGAGCCTGATGGGATACAGCATCCCTGGTTTCACCTTAAATTGCGCGCAAGAATCGGGTAGCGCGGCAATGCGGCATGGACGATGATTAGTTCCATGAGCAGCTCTCCCCAACACGCCCTACTGAACACCCGAACGGCAAATGCAATAGCCGACGACGCCCGAGCTTTTCCCATCGATTCCGAAATCGCCTGGCAAAAAGTGCTCGCCCGCGACAGCAGCGCTCGGTTTTTCTACGCCGTCACCACCACCCGCGTCTTTTGTCGGCCGGGTTGCGCCAGCCGCCGGCCTTTGCGCGCCAACGTCCGCTTCTTCCCCACCGCCGAGCAAGCGCTCAACGCCGGCTTCCGCCCTTGCCAGCGTTGCCGCCCCGCTGCTTCTGCGTGGGTCAACCCGTTGGAGAAGATCCGCAGCCATATAGAGGCTCACCTCGACCGCACCGTTCGCCTGGCCGAGCTTGCACGCCTGGTGCGACTCAGCCCCTTCACCGTGCAGCGACTTTTCAAGCGCGCCATGGGCGTGAGCCCGTTGCAATACCAGCGCGCAATGCGCGCCCGCTCGCTGCGTAGCGCGCTCAAACAAGGAGAACCCGTGACCCACGCCATTTATAACTCTGGCTTCGGCTCCTCAAGCCGCGCCTACGACGCCGCCCCCCTCGGCATGACCCCCTCCCGGTTCGCCCAGGGTGGCCGCGGCGAATGCATCGCCTACACCACTGCCCGTTCCCCCTTTGGCTGGATGGTGGTGGCCGCCACCGAACGAGGGCTTTGCTGGCTGGCCCTCGGCCCCACTTCCGCGGCAGCCGAAGCCACCCTCCGGGAAGAGTTTCCCGCAGCCGCCTTCCGCCGCGATCCGTCGCTCTCCCGCTGGGTCGAGTTCGCCGTAGCCGCCGTTTCGAACTCCGCCAACCCCACCGAAAAATCCGCCTCGGCCCCCAAGCTGGCCCTTGACCTGCGCGGAACCGCCTTCCAACTTCGCGTTTGGCAGGCGCTCCGCCAAATCCCCCGTGGTCAAACCCGCAGTTACAGTCAGTTGGCGCGCGAACTGGGTCATCCCAAGGCCACCCGCGCCGTCGCCCGCGCCTGCGCCCTTAACCGCGTCGCCCTCCTCGTCCCATGCCATCGCGTAGTGGGCGCATCCGGCGCCCCCACCGGCTACCGCTGGGGCATTGACCGCAAACGCCAAATGCTTGCCGCGGAGCAATAGCCGGGCTAACCGCCCGGCCCACCCCGATCGGTCCTTCCAAGCCTGCCCCACCCTTCTTTTTCCTCGCGTATGCACTTGATTTCTCAGAGTTGTAACCTTCTATTCACATTTGCCCGGTAGCCTTACTCTTTGTGAGCGCTAACGTGCCGGAATTCCGCGCCCGTCAAATCCCCTCGCAGCCTTTCGAGACCCCCGCCGCACAGTCATCGGCGGTCCCGGCCGCCTCGTCTGCGCCTGAGTCATCCGCGGTCCGCCGCTTCCTCCTCGCGCGCGGAAATTCGGCCCTCGCCGACCGCGGTTTTCACTGGCTCATGGTCCTCTGCGCGCTCAGCATCTTCGGCATCGTCGCCCTCATTCTCTGGCAACTGCTGCTGCGCTCCCAGTTAAGCTGGCACGCCTTCGGTTTTCGCTTTTTCTACCAGTCCTTCACCGATCCTGACAGCCATAGGACCATGTACTGGGATCCGGTCAACTCCCTCTTCAGCGCCGTTCCCTTCATCTACGGCACCCTGGTTTCCTCGTTTCTCGCCTTGCTGCTTGCCGTCCCGCTGGCCGTCGGTGTCGCCGTCTTTCTCACCGAGATGTGCCCCGGGGCGCTGCGCGGGCCGCTCGCTTTTCTCACCGAGCTGCTCGCCGCCATCCCCAGCGTCATTTATGGCTTTTGGGGATTCTTCGTCTTGGTGCCGCTCCTCCGCGAGCACGTGAATCCTCTTCTGATTCAGTGGTTTGGTTGGACCGGCCTCTTCAATAACGACAATCCAACCGGTCTCGGCTTCCTCGCCGCCGGCGTCATTCTCGCCATCATGATTCTGCCCATCATCTCTTCGCTCACCCGCGAAGTCATGACCGCCGTGCCCCACTCCCAACGCGAGGCCGTGCTGGCCTTGGGCGCAACGCGTTGGGAAATGATCCGCATGGGCGTGTTGCGCAACGCCCGCATCGGCATCGTGGGCGGCATTATTCTCGGCCTCGGCCGCGCTTTGGGCGAAACCATGGCCGTTACCATGGTCATTGGCAACACGCCGGAAATTCACCGCTCCCTGCTCTCCAACGGCAGCTCCATGGCCGCCGTCATCGCCACCCAATTTACTGAAGCGGTCGGCGACATGCACCTGAGCGCGCTCATTGAGCTTGGCTTGGCCCTGTTTATCGTCACCATCATTGTCAACGCCCTTGCCCAGTTGCTGGTTTGGGCTGTCACCCGCGGCGCGCCCGCGCAAACGCACTAAGGAGAAGCGGATGAGCACCAACCATTTCCCGCTCCGTTCCCGGTTGCGCACCCTCACCGACCGCGCCGTCACTGGGCTCACCATTCTGGCCACCGTGATCGTAGTCGCCCCTCTGGTCGCCATCTTCGCCTATCTCGTCTACAAGGGCGCCAGTTCGCTCAACCTGGCTTTCTTCACTCAGATTCCCAAGCCCGTCGGCGTCGCCGGCGGGGGCATGGCCAACGCCATCCTCGGCTCCGCCATCCTTCTCGCCATCGCCAGCGCCATCGGCGTGCCCATCGGCATCGGCGGCGGCATCTTCCTGGCCGAGTTCGGCCGCGGAACCAGGCTCGCCAACGCCGTCCGTTTCACCGCCGACGTGCTCAACGGCGTTCCCTCCATTGTTATGGGTCTCGCCATTTACGCCCTCATTGTGATCCCGCAAAAGCATTTCTCGGCCCTCTCCGGCGGCGTGGCTCTCGGCATCATGATGATTCCCACCGTCTGCCGCACCACTGAAGAAATGCTCATGATGGTGCCTCACGCCGTCCGCGAAGCCGCGCTCGGTCTCGGCGTCCCCAACTGGCGCTCGGTGCTCTCCATTACCGTCAAAACCGCTTCGCCGGGCATTATCACCGGTTGCATGCTGGCCTTCGCCCGCGTCGCCGGCGAAACCGCGCCGCTGCTCTTCACCGCCCTCGGAAACGACTTTTGGAGCTCCAACCTCAACCAACCCATCGCCGCTCTCCCCCTCCAGATTTACGTGTACGCACTCTCGCCTTACGATGACTGGCATCGCCTCGCGTGGGCGGGATCGCTGGTTCTCATCGTCTTGATCGTGCTTGCCGTCTCGCTGGTCCGCTACGTCACCAGCCGCGGCGTCTTGAAGGGAGCAAGTTAAGTGGGCGTTGGCATTGAAGTCACCAACCTGAATGCGTGGTACGGCGCGAATCACACCTTGCAGGACATCAACCTTAATATTCCCGCCAACCACGCCACGGCCCTCATCGGTCCCTCCGGCTGCGGCAAGAGCACCTTCGTGCGCTGCCTGAACCGCATGCACGAAACCAATCCCATCGCTCGCGTCACCGGCTCGGTGCGCATCGGCGACCTCGACATTTACGCCGAGGCCAAACCGGTCGAGATTCGCCGCCGCGTGGGCATGGTCTTCCAGCGCCCCAATCCCTTCCCCACCATGTCCATCTACGACAATGTCGCCGCCGGTCTCAAGCTCAACGGCTACTCCAACCGCCGCTCCCTCGACGAAATCGTCGAAAATTCACTCAAGAATTCGGCGCTTTGGGATGAAGTCAAGGACGACCTGAAGAAAAAATCCGGCGCCAGCCTCTCCGGCGGCCAGCAGCAGCGGTTGTGCATCGCCCGCGCCCTCGCCGTCGATCCCGAAGTGTTGCTCATGGACGAGCCCGCCTCTACCCTCGATCCCGTTTCCACTTCCAAAATCGAGGACCTGATTTTTCAGCTAAAGGTCCAATACACCATCGTCATCGTGACGCATAATATGCAACAGGCAGCCCGCGTGGCGGAAAAAACGGGCTTCTTTTTGAACGGGCGGATGGTCGAGTTCGACTCCACGCACAAGATCTTCACCAATCCCTCCGACAAGCGGACAGAAGATTACATCACGGGCAGGTTCGGATGACACGCATACGCTTTCAGCAAAGCCTTGAAGATTTGAAGGAGAACCTGCTCGTTATGGCGGGACTCGCCGAGCAGGCCATTCAACGCGCGATCGAGGCTTATCGGGTCCGCGATCTCTCCATCTGCGATCTGGTAAGCCGCAGCGAAATCGCCATCAACCGTATGGAGCGTGACATCGATCAGGCCGCGCTCGACCTGTTGGCGATGGAGCAGCCCATGGCCATCGATCTCCGCTTCATCTTAAGCGTCATCAAGATTAACGCCGATCTCGAACGCGTTGGCGACGCGGCCAAAAGCATCAGCGACCGCGTGCGCAATATGGAGCAGATGCCGCTCGCCGAGCTGCCCGTCGACATTCCGCGCATGGCCACCCTCTCTGCCGACATGGTGCGCAAGAGCCTGCAGGCTTTCATCGAGGCCGACGCAGAAATCGCCCGCCTCGTCCTCACCATGGACGACGCTGTCGACGCCATGAACCGCAATGCCTACAAAGCGCTCACCAAAGTCATGGAGGAGCAGAGCCATCTCGCCCCGCAGGCCCTCAACGCGCTCATGATCGCCCGCAGTCTCGAACGCGTCGCCGACCACGCCACCAACATCGCCGAAGATGTGATCTTCTGGGTGCAAGGCGCCGATGTGCGCCACCACAAGAGCGTTGCCGCCGCCCAACCGCAGCAGAAGGCTGGATGAGCCGACCGGAGCTGCTTTACCGCGTCGCGACCCTCATGCCCGCCAGCTTGCTCCGCGCACGCGCCGCTTCCGGCGTCTGCGGATGCCGCCGGATCAGTTCCCGCAACTCGTCGACGCCTTCCTGTCGCTTGTTCAACGCCAATAGCGCCAGCCCCTTGTGCAGTTGCGCCGCAGGAGCCTTGCTGTTGCCGCTGAATCCTTCCAGCACCGCGTTGTAATCGTTGATCGCGTCTTCGTATTGCTTTTGCTGGTAGGCGATCTCGCCCAAGTAGAACTGCGAGGTTCCCGCCATGTCGTCCAGCGGATAATAGTGCACCACGTCGCCGAACTCGCTGGCGGCCAACTGAAACCGGCCGGCGTTGAAGTCGCGCATTGCCCCCTGGAAAGTCTCTTTCAACGGCGGAGCTTGCATCGCGGCCGGCACGTTGTTCATGGCTCCCGGCATCGCTCCCGGCGCTCCCGTTTGGCCGCCCGCCGCTGGCGCTGACTGATCGCCGCTGGGCGCGCCGCCCGCCGGAGGAACGTCTCCTCCTGCCGGCGCGGTCCCCTGAGCCATCCCAGGCGCCATCCCAGGCGCCATCCCAGGCGCCGCGCCGGGCATTGCCCCCGGCGTTCCCGCCGTCGCCCCGTTTGCCAGGTTCTGCTGGATGCTCTGCAGTTGCGACTGCAAACTCTGAATCGACTGGTCCAGCTTGCCGATGCGCGTCTTCAGCTCGTCGACCGAATCGTTGAGTGACTGCACCTGGCCCGACACCGTGTCCACTTTGCCGTTCTCGGTCTGGGTCTGCGCGTCCAGCTTCTGCTGCAACGCGCTCACTTCCTGGCCCATCTTGTTGGCTTGGTCGGCGGTCTGCTGCGCCAGGTTCTGCATCACGCCAAAATGCGAGTCCAGCGTCGACTGCAACCGCTGCACCATGTCCAGCAACTGCTGCACCTGCGTCTGCAGCGCGACCAT
>JASHTU010000369.1 GCA_030040395.1 Acidobacteriaceae bacterium | reverse complement strand
GATTCCTTTCTGTAAGCTATTCAAAACAGTGGCGCTATCGTCTAGGGGTTAGGACGTGAGATTCTCAATCTTAAAACCCGGGTTCGATTCCCGGTAGCGCTACCAGAGATTTGACGCTAAAGCCCGCTATTTCAGCGGGCTATTCGTTTGGTCGAAAAACCTGCTGGCGTGTGCTGACCGCAGAAAGCGCGAAATCTGTAGCGCATCCTGTGGCGCAGTTGTTCTGATCAGGTTGAGCCAGCGGTTCCATTCAGAGCCAGTTTTGCTGACAGGTTCGCTTTGGTCGCCTGATCTGTAATCGCCTTTCCTATCGCAGGATCACTTTTTGTTTCGCGGGGGCGGAAGCACCGGAAGTCGCGGCCGGCCTTTTTCAATCCGGGCCTGGCCGCGCCGGCCAAGCGTCAGGACGATGACGCCAAAGACCAACAGCACCAGTCCCCACCAGAGGTCGGCGTTGACACCCACGCCGTTCGCGTAGAACTCAGTCTTGCCCCGTATCGCCAGTCCAAAGGCCATCAGGACCGCGCCGATCATCGTGAACATCATCCCCATGGGAATGCGCAAATCGAGATTCATCGAGACCCGCCCCTCAGAACGGTTCGAGAGCCCATACGCCCTTCTCGGAGCTGCCGAAGACAACATCTTCTTGAGGAAAATGCCGCTCGAAGGCAAGCGCTCACCCGGCGCAGCAACTCTGGAACCACGTTAATGAAAGACCGCGACCACCACAAGGGCGGCGGCAAGAATGAAAGCCGCGGCTGTTTCCGGCCGCTTCCACCAAACCCCATGCCGGGGCGGCGGCGGGGTAAGCGAGTGGACCAAACCGGCGAGCTCGGCGGCGGGCCGCGGCCTGGTAAAGACACTTACTGCGATGGTGAGGATGAGACAGGCGGCAAACGCGAAGATCGCCGTCCATGCATCTTGGGCGAAGGGGCTGGGATAGCGACGGAAGACGGCAATCCATCCGCCGTGATAGCCGGGCCGTGCGCCTGCGGGCAGGGTCACGCCGTGGTGCAGCACAGCAGCCGCAATGCCGGCGACCAGCCCCGCAAACGCCCCGTGGCCCGTGGCTCGTTTCCAAAACATGCCCAACAGGAGCGTGGCGAGCTGAGGCGCATTCAACACGGCAAAGGCCAGCGCCAGCGCCTCGAGCAGATTATGGAACTGGATGGCTGTACAGGCCACGCCGACGGCCAGCACCATGCCGCCCGCCGCCGCCCATCGCGCCACGAACAGGTAATGGCGGTCGCTCGCGTCTTTATGGATAGCGGCTTGATAGAGATCGCAGGTAAATACGGTGTTGAAAGCCGCTATGCCCGCGGCCACGCCGCTCATGAGGCAGGCGAACAGCGCCGTTAATCCCAGCCCCAGAAGCCCCGTGGGGAGGAAATGGGTGACCGCGATTGGCATGGCCATAGCGAATTCGAGCAGCGGCTTGCCGTTTGCATCCAGCAGGGGCTTGCCGGCCATGGGATCGATAAAGGAGTAAGTTCGGGCCGGAATCAGTCCGCGGCCGGCCTGGACAGCTTGCGGCACCACGGTGATGTCGTGGTAGATGGCTCCATTCTCGTTGTGCACCACTTCGCTGGTGTGCGGGGTGGGCAGGGCGACGGCGATCACGCCCGGCAGGATAATCAACAGCGGCGCAATGACCACTCCTGCCGCGGCCAGGAGCGGCGCTTTGCGGGCTGCGGCTGCGTCTTTGGCGGCGAAGACGGTTTGCAAGACCCGGAAATCGGTGCACCAGAAGGCGGCTCCAAAGGCGACGCCCAAACCTAGCGCCACGGCGACGCTTGCCGCGCTCGCTCCCTGGCCGCCCATCCATTGGCGGACATAGGTTGTCACCGGCTCCTGGGCCATGAGTCCGCGCCAACCGCCGATTTGGTTCAGGCCCACGAACACGGCGGGAAACAGTGCGGCAACGAGGACGAAGAACTGGATCACCTGGTTGTAGAGAGCCCCGGTGAGCCCGCCGAGGAGGAGATAAACAAGCACGATGGCTGCCGGAACGGCGATCGCGATGACGAGAATCCAGGTTTCGCCCAGGCGTTGGGCGTGAAGGAGGATGTCAAAAATGTGCAACGCCTGCATGAGCCAGGCCATCGCGTAGAGCGAGAGGCCGGCGCCGAAGATGGCGACAAGGGCAAAGAGGCAGGCGTTGAGCGTGCGGGTCTTGGCGTCGAAGCGCAATCCCAGGAACTCGGGCACGGAGCGGGCCTTGGAGGCGTAGAAGAGCGGCGTCATGAAGAGGGCAAGAAAAAGAATGGGCGGGATGGCGCCCAAGAGATAGAACTGGGCGCTGGCGAGACCGTATTGCGCGCCGGCCGCCGCGATGGCGATGACCTGCTGCGAGGACACGGTGACGCTGAGAAATGCGAGTCCACAAAGCCAGGCCGGCATGGAGCGGCCGGCGAGGAGGAAATCTTCACTCGAGGCGATGTAGGGTTTGAGGGAGAAGCCGACGCCGAAGATGAAGAACAGGTAAATGAGAACGATCATCCAGTCGACGGGGGCGAGATTGGGCACGAGCAGCTCCTGGCAACGGCCTGATATCAACTTTCCCGCGCGCGACAATTCATAACAGGCTCCAGGGTCGAGCTTACAGGACCACTCTACGAAGCGCGGCGCAGGCGGGTCCAGAAGCGCGCGGGGTTGAGGCCCCGGAGAGCCCACCGGAAACAGGCCCTCCGGATGGAGCCGGAAGGGCTGAAGATCCGCGAGCGGGTCCCAAAATCAGGCTGACGCCACGGGCCGCGGCTTGGAGCCCAGGAAGCCGTAGTACGCCACGTAGAGATAACAGAGGATGGGCAGCGAAAACGCGTATTGAATGCCGACTTTATCGGCGAGAGCGCCCAGCAGATACGGAACCACCGCGCCGCCCACGTTGCCCATGGTGATGATGCCGGAGCCTTTGCTGGTCATGGGGCCAAGTTCGGCCACGCCGAGGGCGAAGATGGTGGGATACATGATGGAGTTGGCCAGGCCACAAAGCACCAGGCTCCAGATGGCCACCCGGCCGTGCGAAAACATGGACACCAGCAACAGCGCCACGCCGCAGAAACCGAGAATGCCGAGCAGGGTCTGCGCCTTGATCCACTTCATGAGGGGAGCGCCGATGAAACGCCCGGCGCCGATGAGCAGATAGTAAAGAAGCGCGAGAAATGCGATGGTGTCAGGCGCATCAACGCCCTGGGTGCGGAAAAACGTGATGGCGATGGCGGCGAGGGCGATTTCCACGCCGACATAAAAGAAGATGCCAACCATGCCGAGGACGGTGTGCCGGTAGCTCCAGATGCTGGGCGTGGGCGCGCCGGGGGTCGCTGGGGCGGAATGGAAGTCGCGGGTAGCGGTGATGGCGGGCAGGTGCATGAAAGCGATGACCACCCCGAGGACCAGCAGAGCGCAGGCGATGGCCACATACGGGCCCTGGACGGTGCGGGCGGTGTTGGCAGGGGTGGAGATTTTGCCGGGATTCGTGAGGATGAAGTGGACCACCACCAGCGGGGCCAGCGCCGCGCCCAGCGAGTTGAAGGCCTGCGACAGGGTGAGCCGCGCCGGGGCGCTGTGCTCGGGGCCGAGGATGGAGACATAGGGATTGGCGGAGGTCTGCAGAGCCGTCACCCCGGCGGCGAGCACGAAGATGGCGGTCATGAAAAGCGGAAAACTGACCAGCCGCGCCGCGGGCACGAACAGCAACGCGCCGGCGGTCATGACGAAGAGCGAAATGACCATGGTGCGCTTGTAGCCCACGGCCTCAATGAGGCGGGCGCTGGGAATAGAGAAGACCAGGTAGGCGAGAAACCAGGCCACGGTGGCGGCCATCGCCGGGCCGTAGGTCAGGTTGAAGATCGATTTCAACTGCGGCATCAGGTTGCTGTTGAGGTTGGTGAGAAAGCCGAAGGCGCCAAAAAGGATGGTGACGGTGATAAATGGCCCGATGTAGTTGGGCGTGGTTGCGGATGGCGGAGCGGTAGATCGTGTGGCCATGGTTCCTTCCTTTGCTTGCTCGTGGCGAAGAACGGCGCGTCCTTGGGCCACTCGTTTCGGTTGCCACGCCGCGGTCGCGCAAAACGGCGACGGAAAAACCGGCGAAGAAGTACGGGAACCACTTTATGCATTGCGGGAGCGGGAGTCCAGTAAAAGGGGACCTGGGGGCTACAGGGATAGGGAGACCAGGGTGTACCGACATATACGGGTGGGCAGCGTTGCGAGCGAAAATTGGGCCAGACACCGGGGCCCCCACGGACGCGCTCTTGGTCCGTGGGGTGGAGACGAGGCGGAGGCCGAAGGCTTTGGCGGCTCCAAGGTCGAGGCCGACAACGAAGTATGGCCCAATTTGCGCCGCAACCCGGATGGGCGAGGCCATTTTTCCTCATCTCTGTGTCGTTCGTCGCTAGCAGACGCCCGGTATGCGTCGCTCCTCTCTCCTTGATCTGAGAAAAAATGGCTCCCGTCGCTGCCCGCTCGTATATGTCGATACACCCTAGGGTCCGGAGGTCCAGTTCAGTTACCCCAACCCCGCCCCCACGCCCCCTTTTGGTGTTAAC
>JASHTU010000368.1 GCA_030040395.1 Acidobacteriaceae bacterium | reverse complement strand
CGCCGAGCCATTGTGCTCCTGGAAAAGCCCGGCGGCTTCTTCTCGATTGTCCATGAACGCGACATCGCGTTCGGTGGCTTCGATCTTCGCCGCACCTTCCTGCTGCGCCGGCGCCGCTGCTTTTTTGCTCTTTACATTAAGCGCTGCGCATCGACATCCACGACCAAATTGCGGCGCGGGATCTGCGCCTGGTCGGCGTGGGCTACCAGGCCGCGCAGCGTTGCGTTGAGCGCTTTGCGCGAGGCGGCCTTCAGAATCAGGTGAAAGCGGTAGACGCCCTTGATGCGGGCGATAGGCGCCGTGCAGGGGCCGAGAACGCGCACGGAGCCGGCGTTTTGGTTTTGGGCGTCATGGTTTTGGGCGAGATATTTGCCCAGGGCGGCGGCCCAGCCCGCGGCTTCTTCGAGCTTTTCTGACTGAATTAAAACGTTGGCCAGTGCGCCGAAGGGGGGATAGTGCATCCAGCGGCGGTATTTGAGCTCGCGCTCGGCGAATGCGGCGTAATCGTGCGCCGTAGCGGCCAGAATGGCGTAATGATCGGGGTAATAGGTTTGCACGACTACGCGACCGGGGAGGTCGCCGCGGCCGGCGCGACCGGAGACCTGGGTCATGAGTTGAAAGACGCGCTCGGCGGCACGGAAGTCGGGCAGCGAAAGAATGTGGTCGCAGCCGACGACCCCCACTAATGTAACGCCGTGAATATCGTGGCCCTTGGCGATCATCTGCGTGCCCACGAGCAAATTGATCTCGCCGGAATGCAGGCGCGCGAGCAGGCGCTCGAGGTCGTGGCGGCCGCGCACGGTGTCGCGGTCCATGCGGCCGATGCGGGCGCCGGGAAAAATCTCGGCGAGCCGTTCCTCGCCCTGCTGGGAGCCGGCGCCCAGATAATACAAGTGCTCGCTTGAGCACTTGGGGCAGCGCGCCGGAACGGTGCGCTGAAAACCGCAATAGTGGCACTCGAGGCGCTGGCCCTGGCGGGCAAGGCCATCTTCCGCAGCGGGTTTGTGATGGGTGAGGGCGATGGCGCAGTTCTGGCACTCGAGCTTTTCGCCGCAGGCCCGGCAGATGACGGCGAAGGAGTAGCCGCGGCGGTTTAAGAGGATGAGCGCCTGTTCGCCGCGCTCCAGGGCGGCCTTGGTTTGCTGGATCAACGAGCGCGAAAAGAGCTGGTCCTGGCCGGTTTCCTGGAACTCGCGGCGCATGTCGACGAGCTCGACCTCGGGGAGCGGGCGGTGCATCACACGCTCACGCAGCTCAAGGCGCGCATACTTGCCTTGGGCGGAGTTCTGCCAGCTTTCGAGGGAGGGGGTTGCCGACCCCAGGACCACGACAGCTCCGGCCAGCTTGGCGCGCATGACAGCCACGTCCCGGCCGTTGTAGCGCGGGGTCTCTTCCTGCTTGTAGCTCTGGTCGTGCTCTTCGTCGACGAGGATAAGGCCCAGATTGGGCGCGGGCGCGAAGATGGCCGAACGCGTGCCAACGACGATGGGCGCCTCACCGCGGCGGATGCGGCGCCACTGCTCGCTGCGCTCTTCAGGGGTCAGCGCTGAGTGGAGCAGCGCCACTTTCTCACCGAAGGCGCGGTCGAGCAGGCCGGCGGTTTGCGGCGTGAGCCCGATCTCCGGAACGAGCAGGATGGACGCGAGGCCGCGGTCCAGGGCCTGCTGCATAGCGGCGAGATAAACCGCCGTCTTGCCCGAGCCGGTGACTCCATAGAGCAGAAAAGGGTGGAACGCGCCCAGCGCCGAGGCGATGGTTTGGAGGGCCTGCTGTTGCGGAGCGTTGAGGGCGACAGGCTCGACGGCCGGGGCCAAGCCGCCCAGGTGAAAGACGGCCGGCCGCTCGTCGATGCGCACCAGGCCGCGACGGACCAGAGTTTGGAGGGTAGACGAGGGCAGATCGCGGCGGCGCAAGTGGGCGAGTGGCATTTCGCCGTTGCAAGCGGCCAGCTCGGCAAGAATCGCCTGCTGTTTTTCAGTGAGCGCGGGCAGCCGCGCCTCGGGGATGAGCACCGCGAAGCGCGCGAAGCGGCGCGCGTCGCGCTCGGCGGCCGCAGTCTCGCGGGCGATCCATTTTTTGCGCAGCATGGCCGCCAGGGCCGGCAGCGAAGCCGCCGTGGCGGTGCGGAGCGTGGAGACTTTGACGGGCTCGCCCGAGGCAAGACGGGTTAACACGCGGCGCTCGATCTGCTGTTCTTCAGGCGAGAGCTTTCTTGCGCTGCGATGCAAATGGGCGGGCGGGGCAGTGGGCGGGTTCTCTTGAACCGGTAGGCGGGATGCGGGCGATGCACGGAACGCCGTGTCCCCATCAACCGAGCTGGCCAGCACGTCCCGCCCGAGATCCGTAATGCGGTAGTACACGGTCCGGCGCACCTCGGCCATCAGCGGGAGCATGGCCCGCAACACTTCGCCGAGGGGGGCCAGATAATATTCCGCGATCCACTCGGCGAGGGCCAGCAGATGCTCGCCGAGGAGCGGCTCGTCGTCCAGCACCGCCTCCAGCGAACGCGCCTCGAAGTCCGCGGGGGCGGTAACGCCGGTGGCGGTGACCACGCCGACGAGCTTCTCGTTGCGAAATGGAGCGATGACCCGTGCTCCGCGCTTGGGCGACTGGCCCCACGGCGCCGCATAGGTGAAGGTGCGGTCCACGGGGACGGGCAGCGCGACTTCGCAGTAAGCGGTCATGAGGGCAAGCATCAGTGTACCCGGAGCATGCAGCGGCGTTGCGGGGGAGGGAACGAGGGACCAAGGAAACGAGGGAACACACGGTTCCTGTCCGTGGTGGCGGGATGAAATACTTTGGTCATGAGCCACCGGCGAGAAGTTTCAGTGGCGCCCAGCCCCACGATGGAGATCAATCCCGACTTACCCCGCCCGTCGCTTTTGCCGCGGGAAACTTTCGATGAAGTGGCGCAGCTCTACGATCAAATGCGCCCGTCGTACCCGGAAGAGGTTTTCGAAGATGTGTTGGCGCTTTCCGGCGCGGGACCGCAGTCGCGGCTGCTTGAAATCGGCTGCGGGACCGGGCATGCAACGCGCGTCTTCGCGAGCCACGGCTTTCGCATTCATTGCGTGGAACTGGGCGAGAATATGGCCGACGTCGCGCGGCGGAATCTCGCCCGGTTCGAGAGAGTGACGATTGAGGTGGCGAACTTCGACGTGTGGACGGCTTGCGACTGTTTCGACCTGGTTTACTCGGCCAGCGCTTTTCACTGGCTCAACCGGGAGACGCGGGAGCAGCGCATTGCAGCGCTGCTGAACCGCGAGGGCGTGCTGGCGGCGTGGCGCAATCATCACGTGCGCAACGGGTCGTCCGACGACTTTGTGGAAGCGGCGCAGGCGATTTACGAAAGGGAAGCGCCCGCGCTGGTGAAGAAGCGCATCCGCCTGCCTCGGGCCGCAGACCTTGGAGTGACCGAAGAGGAGAGACTGACCTCAGGGCTCTTCGAGGCGCCGGAAATCCGCGTCTATTTGTGGTGCAAGAGTTACACGGCGGCGGAATACGTGCGCATGATGAACACGCACTCCGACCATCGCCTGTTGCCTGAGGAGCAGCGACGCGGTCTTCTGGCTGGGGTTGAAGAGCTCATCGAGAGGCGTTTTGGCGGGAGGGTGACCAGCGACTACGCCACGTTGCTGCAAATCGCCCGCAAGCGCGATTGAGATGGGCGGCGGGATGCTGGGGCGGCGCCCCGTGCGTGGCGTGGGTGGTGGTGCAGTTTCCGGTTTGCCGGTTATGCGGGCATAGGCATCAACTCGGCTATGTTGCTTGGGCGCCGCTATCGTGGCGCCCAATGCGCGTTCCGTAAGGCGTTACGCCGGAAGTCCACTTTGATTGGATCCCTATTTGCTTTTGACGATAGACTCAACTCACTCAGTCGGGTAGGACGTACTTCAACAACAGCGATACTCCTGTGCTCGATGAGCGGCTGGCGTGATGGTTTGACCAGGGGTTACTGCAACAGGACCCATTGACCCGTTCCGGCGTGATACCACTCGGGTCCAAGTCCGGCGCCGCCGTTATGGACCTCGATCACGGGGTTATCGGAATCGGCATAACCGTAGCCCATGGGATCGATTGTGACCGAAGGATTGAAGCCATAACCGTCGTATTCGTGGCTCGCCTGCCAACTGATCGTCGAGCCTTCGAACTCCCCAATCCGGTACCACAAGGGGCCGGCTCCCGTAGATCCATTGTGCACTTCGAAGACAATGGAGCCCCAGTAGGCGATTTTCGGGTTCCAGCCGCCCTCAGGGTCGTAGACCGCGGCGGTCGAGTTCTGCCAGGTGATGGTTGACATGTTGGTGGAATGGCCGACGCGGTAGGTTAACAGCTTGCCAGCCGCGCCGTTCGTGCTGCTGTTTTGCACTTCCACGACCGTCAAGTTGGTCGTATTGGTGCTTTCATCGTAAAGGGCCTGGATGCCCACCGAGGGATTGCTGCCGGTGGTGTCAAACTGGTGGCTCGCGCCCCAGGTGATGAGGGTTCCGTTTACCTTGCCGATGTGGTACCACAAGCCTCCGCCGCTTGGGGTAGCGTTGTGCACTTCGACGACGATGTTCCCAGACAGAGCGACGGAGGGATTGTAGCCATTGTCGTACTGGCGGCTGCTGCTCCAGACGACGGTGTCTCCAACCACCTCGCCCACGTGGTACCACAAGGGGCCACTCGCATTGGATGCATTGTGGACTTCCACGACCGTTGTATCGTTCTCGGAGGTCGCGTCCATGGCGACGGCGGGATTGTAGCCATTGTCATATTCGTAGGCGGAGGGGCTCCACGTGAGCGCTGACCCATTGAGGTGACCAACCCTGTACCACATGGGTCCGGCGCCGTTGGTTCCATTGTGGACTTCCACGACGTTTCCGCTATTGGCAGCGACGGAGGGATTGAGACCGTCGTCGTATTGGTAGCTTGGGCCAAAACCAAGGAATCCGGCCTGCGCATGGATCAGAACCGGAGTGAGAGTCGCCAGCAACGGCGCAATTGCATAGAGAATGTGTTTGAACGAACGCTGATGCAACATGGAGTTGCTCCTTTGGGGAATGAGGTTGACGGAAAGTTCCGACCCAAGTTAGTGCGCGAGTGAGGGCAAGCGTTTCAGCATTCAAGAAAAGGCCGCAGGGCTTGGGCTGCTGTGGCATTTCACCTTGGCGCTAAAAAACACAGAGGTCCGGCAAACTAATCACCGCTCCGATGCTTCTCAAAAAAAAGCCGTTCAATTGAATAGGAGGACTTGGGAGTTCAATCACCTGCCTGAGACAGCGGCGCCAATGCGCCAATTGGCGGTTGGTCGGAAATCCGGAAACTGCACCACTACTGCGGCGTGCATTCGGGGCCGCACCCGGTTACAATTCAATGCTGATGACTGCTTCCGGCGTCGCCACGGCCCATACGCACCGCAAACCCTCCAGCGATCTTTCTTCAAACCATTCCCGTTCGCCGGTCACGCTGGCTATCGATATCGGAGGATCGGGTCTGAAGGCCATGCTGCTTGATCCGCGGGGCAAACCGCTGAGCGAACGCGAGCGCGTGGCCACGCCCGCGGTTCCTACGCCCAAAGCAGTCCTGGCGGCGCTCGAGGAGATGTGTTCCCGCCTGCCCGGTTTCGATCGCATCTCGGCGGGTTTTCCGGGCGTCATCAAGCGGGGGGTTACGTACACCGCAGTCAACCTTCATCCAAGCTGGATGAATTTTCCGCTCCAGAAGGAGCTCGAAAAACGCTTGAAGAAGCCCGCGCGGGTAGCGAACGACGCCGCCATCCAAGGCTACGGCGCAATCAAGGGCGAAGGGGTGGAAATGATCCTGACCCTGGGCACGGGCATGGGGTCGTCGCTGTATACCGATGGCAAGCTCTGCCCCGGCCTGGAGCTTGGCCACCATCCCTGGCGCAAAAAGACCTACGAGGACTACATCGGCCGGCGCGGTCTGGACCACTTTGGCAAAAAGCACTGGAACAGGCTGCTCGAACTCGTCATTGCGCAAACCGCCCACACCTTCAATTGGGACCATCTCTATTTGGGCGGCGGCAACACGAAGAAGATCGATTTTGAACTGCCCAAAAACGTCAGGATCGTCTCCAACGAAGAGGGGCTGCTGGGCGGGGTGGCCCTGTGGCGCGATTGACGGAACTCGATCGACTTAAGGAGCGGACGGCGGCGCGGATGCGCAACTTTGGTTCGCGCTTCGGCGTGGCGCGTCGTCCGCTCGAATAAGGGGCGGCTCGTGAGCGCGCGGTGAGGGTTATTGGGCGGGAGCGCTAGCCCGTTTGGCGACAAACTCTGTCGCCGGGCGGTCGCCCATCTGGCGCGAGAAGTTGATGTTGTCGCCGTCGGCCTTGCCCGTATAAGTGATTTTCATCTCATTGCCGTTGAAGTTCATTACCTGCGTAAAGGAGATGTTGTCGCCGTCTACTTTGCCGTCGGTAATGTCGGTGTCTCCGCGTTGCGTGGTCACTTTCCCGGTGAGCGTTGAGCCGTCAACGTGAAAGTCGAAGGTGACGGTTTGCGTGCCGCGCCGCGATTGAATGTCGGCGGTCCACTTGCCGTTGAAGTCGGCGGCTACGGCGCTCATAGCGCCGACGGCAAGAAACAGAACCGCCAGTCCCAGTTTGCGAATCATGGAAAACCTCCTCGGGTGTCAATGGTGTGCGAAGGTGGCGCAAGGGTCGAGTAACTGGCTTGAGAGACGGGAGAGGATGGGAATAAGTTTACACACCAAGCGGCGGAGGGAAAGATTTGAGGCGGCGAGGGGAAGCTATTTCTTGTCGCGCGGGCGATGGATGTGCTCGACATCCTTGTTGTAGCGGCCGATAAGGGCGTTCCAACGGACGATGGCGATGTCTTCGAGCATGCGAGTGCCGTCTTTGAGATAGCTAATGCGGGTGCGCTCGTCGTGCGCCCAGCTCACAGGGACCTCGGCGATGTGGTAGCCGCGCTTGAGGGCGATGAAGAGGATTTCGGGGTCGAAGCCCCAGCGGTCGATGGTTTGGAGCTGGAAGACGGTCTGCGCGGCGGCGCGGGTGAAGGCCTTGAATCCGCATTGCGTATCGGCAAAGGGCAGGCCCATGACGAAGCGCGTGACGGCGTTGAAGCAGCGGCCAAAAAACTGCCGGTAGAGGGGCTGGCGGATGCTCTGGCGGGTGCGTTCAAGCCAGCGCGAGCCGATGGCGATGTCTGCGCCCTCGGCGATGGCGGCGAATAGCCCTTCGGCTTCTTCAATGGGCGCGGAAAGGTCGGCGTCTGTGAACATGACCACCTCGCCGAGCGCCTGGAGCACGCCGGAGCGGACGCTGCAACCCTTGCCGCGGTTGGCGGGATTCCGGAGGAGGCGAACTTCCGGCGCATGGGCGGCAAAGTCGAGGACAAGCTCGGGGGTGCGGTCGTGCGAGCCGTCGTCAACCACGACGACCTCCGCCGACCAGCCTCGCTGGCGGACGCAGTTCACCACAGACTCAAGAGTGGCGGGAATGCGGGCGCTTTCATTGAAGGCGGGAATAACGATGCTGTAATTTGGAAAGGGCATGGTCTCTGCGCAACCGCGTGGATGGGGCTCCGGCGCCGGCCGGAAGTGCTTTTTCACGGATCAGGTTTAAGGCGAAATCAGACATACTGTTGCCGGTCAGTTTCCCTGACGGGTCGCCGCTGCTTGCCACCGAAGGACCAACGACTGCTGTTGGGGGCCTGGCGTTATGGGGTCGCGTCGATTTCCACCCCAGTAACCAAGACCCGTCGCTGGGGACCCCGGACTTTGGCGTGCGACTCCGAGATACATCTTCTCTGGTTTCGCTATAGCCCATCATAGCGCACCAGCCGTAGTGCAGCCGAAGCGGGCCCCGGC
>JASHTU010000367.1 GCA_030040395.1 Acidobacteriaceae bacterium | reverse complement strand
ACCGAGCTCACGGCGCTTTCGGCGGTCGAGTTTGTGGTTCCCGATTCGCGGGCGACGCTGCACTTCAATCTCGACGCCGAGGGCCGCAGCTCGAGCGTCACCTTCTCGACCGAGCCTGGGTTGGTTTACGAGCGCACCGGCGCGGCCGTGCATCATGTCTTCCACGACTATGGACGCAGCGAGGTAATGATTCCCATGCGCGACGGGGTCAAGCTGCACGCTATCATCCTCAAGCCGGCCGACATCGCCACGCCGCTGCCGTTTCTGCTCACGCGCACCCCGTACGGCGTGGACGGGACCAATCGCGCTTCGTTTTTCGCGCAGCGCCCGGAGCTGGCTCGCGACGGCTACATTTACGTGGCCGAGGATATTCGCGGACGCTTCGAGAGCCACGGCAAATTCGTGATGATGCGGCCGCTGGCCGACCACTCCGATCCCAAAGCTATCGACGAGAGCACCGACACCTACGACACTGTGGCGTGGCTGCTTAAGAATGTGCCCGACAACAATGGCCGCGTGGGCGTGGTGGGCACCAGTTATCCTGGGTTTCTGGCCATGATGGCGGGCATCGACCCGCACCCGGCGGTGAAGGCCATCTCGCCACAGGCCCCCATGATCGATGTGTGGATGGGCGACGATTTCTTCCACAATGGCGCCTTCCGCCAGAGCTACGGGTACGATTATGTGCTCTCCATGGAGTCGAGCAAGAGGGTCACCAGCGACAGCTACGGCACGACCAAAGAAGGGAATCCGGTGGATGGATACGACTACTTTTTGCAGCGCGGATCGTTTGCGCAGGATGTGAAGCAGTCGGGATCGAAGATGCTGCCCACGTGGAAGCTCTTCCTCGATCATCCGGCCTACGACAGCGTGTGGAGCTCGCGGGGCGTGGAATACCGTTTGAATACGGTGGCCGTGCCCACCCTCACCGTGGGTGGCTACTACGACCAGGAAGACATGTGGGGTCCGCAGGAAGAGTACGCCAAGCTGGAGCCGCACGATGCGCATCACGAGAACTTTCTGGTCGAGGGGCCGTGGCGGCACGGCTATTGGTCATTCTCGTCAAGGCATTTGGGCAATCTCGACTATGGCGAACCTATTGGCAAGGAGTTCCGCGGGCGCATCGAGGCAAAGTTCTTCGCCCACTATCTCAAGGACCCGCCGGACAGCGATGCCTCCGGCTTCAACCTTAAGAATATGGCCAGCTTCGAGACCGGCTCCGATGCATGGAAGTACTACGCGCGCTTTCCGCCGCGGCCATCGCGTACGACGCGCCTGCATCTCGAGGGGAGCGGGTTGCTGAACTGGAGCACGTCAACTTCGGCGTCTTCAGGCGCGCCGCCGTCGACGAGCTACGTGAGCAACCCGGCCGATCCCGTTCCCTACCGGCACAGGCCCATCCAGCCGACTTACGGACAGGGTTCGCAGTGGTACAACTGGCTCACCGAGGACCAGCGCTTTGTGACCGGGCGCAAGGACGTGGCCGTGTGGAAGCTGCCCGTGCTCACCCACGACCTGACGCTGACTGGCGAGGTGGTGGCCGACATCTACGCCGCGACGACTGGCTCCGATGACGACATGGTGGTGAAGCTCATCGACGAGTACCCCGACGACGATAGGGACGCGAAAATGCGCGGCTACCAGCTCATGACCAACGCGGAGATCTTCCGCGGACGCTATCTGGCGGGATTCGACAGGCCCACGGCGCTCAAGCCGGGAGGAATTTACGAGTACAAGTATTCGCTGCACGACGTGGATCATGTCTTCAAAGCTGGGCACACCGTGATGGTGGAGATTCAAAGCACGTGGTTCCCGCTCTACGACCGCAACCCGCAGATTTTCGTCCCCAACATCATGACCGCCAAGCCCGGTGACTACAAGGCGGAGACGATCACCATTTATTCGGGAGCGGAGCACGATTCGGCGCTGGAGGTCCCGGTGATGAACGAGTGCGGACGGCCGCAGTGCGAGTGAAGGAGATGGCATGGAAGCCGCCGGCGCACATGATCCGCGCCTCTCAGCACTTTGGTTCACTTGCCGGCATCCAAAGCGGCCGCGAGGGTCTGTTTAAGGGGCGGAGCCTTATCCTAAAAGAAAGATGGAGCACCGCTGGAGCATGAAGTTTAGCTTGAAGCGTTGGAGGGCCACTCTCGCCGCTGCGGCGCTCGCGGTTGCGGGCGTATCGTTGAGCGCGGCGCAGACCATCCCCCCAGCCCCGGCAACCAGCCCGACGCAGGTCACGCACATCGAGTTGCCGCCGGCGCCCAAGCCCTTGTTGCCGGCCGAATTCGCCGGATGGGCGCAGATGGCGCCTCCGGCGAAGTTTACCACCGCCGGGCAAGCCGACCCCGCCGCCGCCGCCGCGCTCAGGGAGTACGGGTTCTCTTATGGCGAGCAGGTGAACTACAAACGCGACGTGAATGACGCGCTCACCATGCGCGCCCTCAAATTTGAAGATGAGAGTGGCGCTTACGGCGCTTATTCCTATTACCGCCAGAACGGCTGGCCGAAGGAAGATATCGGAACGGGCGGGACTGCGGACAAGGACCGGGTGCTTTTCTGGAAGGGCGACACCGTGGTCGAGGCCAGGTTTTCGCACATCGGCCCGATGTCGGGCGGCGAGATGCGCGAGATCGCCGCGCAGTTGCCGACGCCGCACGGGAACCACGCGCTGCCGCCGCCGATTCTGGCGTTTTTGCCCCTGAGTTCGCTCAACCCCCAGACCACACACTACGCGGAGGGCCCGGCGGGCTACGCGGGGTCGGGAGGGGTTCTGCCCCCGGGTGTGGTGGACTTCGATCGCGGGGCGGAGACGGTGACGGCCAACTACTCGCTACCCTCCGGCCCGGCTACGCTCACGATCATCGATTACCCCACGCCGCAGATCGCGCAATTGCAGGAGGCCGTGATTCTCGCCTACGTCAAAGCCGGCGGCAAGGCGCAGCCGCCCTGGCCCAAGCCGCTGGTTGATTCCGACCAGGCGTCAATTGAGGTGCGCCGTAGCGGCGTGCTGGTTGCGGTGGTCAGTGGCGATGCCATTCCCGACGAGAGCCACAGGTTGATCGAGATGGTTCACTACGAGGCCAACCTGACCTCGATGCCGCAGTCCGGCGAGTCGGAGATCGCCAAGACAGGCGAGTTGCTGGTCGGCATCGCGACCATCGTGGTCGTGGGCTCCATTGCCGCCATCTTGCTGGGCTTCTTTCTTGGTGGTGGCCGCGCCCTATACCGCGTGGCGCACGGCAAGCCGGCTTCATCGGTTTACGACGTGGAGTTCATCCATCTCGATTTGCGGCCGGATTGGACCGAGCCTCCGCAGCCGGAAAGCGAGAGCGCATCCGATCGGTTAACAGGGCCGAAGTCTGTGGAAAAAAGGACATAAACCCAAAGAAACACGGGAAAATAACCGCCAATGCCGGACAAACAGAGGCAAACCAAAAGCGAATCTGCGCCGACCCTCTATCTGAAATGGCATCTTTTATCTTTCTGAAAACAAATGACTTATTTCGCTTAACATTTATCCTTGACACTGCCTGCCACCGCACCTAACATGCAGCCAGAAAGTTTCGGCGGTTTTGCCTCCGTTGGAACTATTCTCCCTGGGAAAGAGCTGCCCTGTTGCCGGGCGGCTCTTTCCGTCTTTGCCGAGCTTATCCGTCGGCTAGAGCGTTTTTGGTTTAAGTGTTGACATAACCACAGGAGAGGAAATAGTTCGAGCACTCCTGTGAAGAGATGGAGTCGAGCAGTTCTCCGATTTCCTGCCAGAGGGCGTCGACGCTCCGTCTGGCGGCTTTGCGGAGCAGGGCCTTGAGCTTGGAGAAGAGCTTTTCGATGGGATTCAGATCGGGAGAGTAGGGTGGCAGATAGAGGATGGTGGCCCCGGTGGCGAGGATGGCCTGTTCGACTCCGTCTACTTTATGACTGCCAAGATTGTCGAGAATGACGATGTCTCCCGGCGTGAGTGTGGGGCACAAGACCGAGCGCACGTACTCCACAAAAACGTCTCCGTCCATCGGTCCTTCGATGACCATCGGCGCGGAGATCTTCTGATGCCGCAGGGCGCCCACGAAGGTGGTTGTCTGCCAATGACCATAGGGCGCCGAGCCGATACATCGGCTGCCCCGCGAAGATCGGCCGTAGGCACGGGTCATATTAGTGGAAGTCCATGTTTCATCGATGAATACGAGCCTTTCTACGTCCATTGTGGGCAGCGCTTCCAGCCATGCCTTGCGCGCCAGCTGCACGTCCGGCCGGTCTTGCTCGCTGGCGTGCAGGGTTTTTTTTGAAGGTTAGATTCCATTTGTTCAGTTGATGCCACAGAGCCCCGACCTTGATCGGAACTCCTCGTTCGGCCAGACGGTCGCATATTTCCGCCAAGGCCAGACCGGGCTCGGCTTTGATCCAGGAGCGCACCTCCGACTCCAGGCCGGCTATGCGAGAGCGACGATGGCCCCCGATCTGAAAGCTGCTGCGCTCGCCCGTCTCCTGGACCCGATCGCGCACCTGGTGCACCCAGCCCCGACTGATCTCCAGCCGTCGAGCAATGTGTGTCGGTTTTTCTCCACGCTGCAACGCCCAAAGCACACGATCCCGCAAATCTTGTGAATAGGACTGCATCCCCGCCGCTCCTCCGCCGGCGGAAATATTATTTCACAAAACTGTCTATACTTAAATTAGAAATGCTCTAGGCGGGCCAGATCGCTCGATCCGTTCCCCCCATCGCTCCACTGCTGGCCGCAAACCTCACATTTCCACACATTAAAGGAATGGACCGCTTCAAGGAGCGGGTCCTGCGCGCCGCAGCGCGGGCACGGGGGCGGCTCGAAATCGGGTAGCTTCATCTTTGAGAGCTCGGCAATCTCCGGAGAAATGGGCCGGGCGGCGATGGTGCGCGCTTCATCGAGCTGATCGGCGGCCACGAGCACGCGTGGATTCGTGAGATCCAATTCGGCGTGGAGGGAATAGCAGCCTGGGCCCTCGATCCAGCTTTCGATGCCAGCTTGGCGGAGGACTTCGCAAATCTGCCACGCCTGCTCGGGCTCGTCGCAGTCGCAGAGGAGCGTCTTCCAGGTGTACTCCACGGGAAGATCGCGGCCGGCGCCCGCAACGCTCGCATCGGCGGGCATGGCGAAAGGCCGCGGACGCGGTAGAGGAACGCCGTTCATCAGCGCTTCACCCTGGGCCAGCGGCAGGTTCAGGCCGCGCCTGCGGAACTCGTCGCGTAGAACCTGCTGCGCCATTCCGGTAAGGTTGGCGAAGTCCGCCGCCAGCTCATGCAGCTCGAGGTCGCTCATCGCGCGATAAAGGCCCGTAAGCCTTCGCCAATCCTCTGCC
Source organism: Acidobacteriaceae bacterium (assembly GCA_030040395.1). Classification (GTDB taxonomy): domain Bacteria; phylum Acidobacteriota; class Terriglobia; order Terriglobales; family Acidobacteriaceae; genus Telmatobacter. The sequence goes on along the minus strand of JASHTU010000367.1, from coordinate 3,896 downwards.
GGGTCGTTACTCATAGCGCGCTCGAATCCTCCGCAGCCGAACTATCGGAGGCCGAAGTCCACGAGCATGGAGTGGACAACCACCATGGCGGTCACGGTGAGGGCCGCCAGCAGGCAGGTCCAGAAGCCGATGCGGCTATAGGGCAGAAAAAGCGTGCCTTCGGAACCCAGGTTGAACCCGATCTTGTCGGGCAGAATTGCGCGAACCGCGACTGCCAACACGAATCCACCGGCCCAGACGAGGGCAATCCGGAAGGCAAGCTGAACGGTCTGTGTCATGATGCTCATGGATCACCTGCACCGGCTTGGATGGGCGCTGCAGCGGTGCGCAGCGCCTAAGGCTTTTTTCCCTAATTCCGTAGACTCGCCAACATCCTGAACGTTGTCGCTCGCCCCACCCCAAGGGCGAAGGCCTGTCCGTGGAGACCCGGTTTGGTCTCGCGCCAACTCAGCACCGTCGGATTGCGATACACCGTTAGGAAAAATGCTCCATCGCTTAACTTTACCTTCCACCGCCGCAACGATACAATCGAGGAGCAAGCCGACGTAGCTCAGCTGGTAGAGCAGCTGATTCGTAATCAGCAGGTCGTCAGTTCAAGTCTGACCGTCGGCTCCAGCTTTGACCTTGCCGGCGCTGCTGAAATCGACCCTCTGCAACTTTCCTCCTCCGCAAGCTGGGCGCGGGCCACCCATCGGGAAAAAACTCGCCCTGGTGTTTCGAGTACACTCGAAGCGGAAAATCGCATGCTCCGGACGGGGCCTCGAAACCGCGAAAGTCCTGAATCTGCGGCCCGCGCTACTGATGCTGGCTTCTCTGCACGGTGCGAACGCCTTCGACGCGGCGCAGACCCAGGACCATGCGGTTGAGGTGGCGCACGTCTTTGGCCTCGATGACAAACTCGATGACGGCTTCACCGTCCTCGTCGTGTTGCATCTCCACGCCGCGGATGTTGGTGTTTTCATCGGAGATGACGGCGGTGAGCTCCTTCAGCATGCCGGCGCGGTCGTCGCAATAAACGGTGATCTTGACCGGGTAGCGCTGCGCCCGGCTCCCGTCCTCCTCGCCCACCTGCCCCCATTCGACGGCGATGCGGCGGTCGGCCTCATAGAGCAGATTCTGCACGTTCGGGCAACTGCGGGCATGGACGGCCACCCCTTTCCCACGGGTGACGTAGCCCACGATTTCTTCGCCGCGGATGGGGTTGCAACATCGCGCGCGGTAGACGAGCAAGTCATTCTGACCCTCCACCTGGAGGGAGTCGGAACCGGTGAGGTGCAGCTTGCGCACCGCGTCGCTCATCGGCGTGGCCTCGCCGGGTTTGCTTTCGGCCTCCGCCTCATCCTGACTGGCGTAGCTCGGCGCCAGCTTGTTCAGAATCTGGTGCGCGGTGTGCTTGCCTTGACCGAGCGTGGCCAGCAAATCGGCGGCTGTGGCCACCCCGTATTCGCCGGCGACCCGGCCCAGATCCTGGTCGTCGATCTGGCTCATGGGCACCTTGAAGCGCCGCGCCTCCCGCTCCAGCAGCTTGCGTCCGATATCGACCGCGCGGCGGCGCTGGTCCTCATTGAGCCAGTGCTTGATCTTGTTGCGCGCGCGGGGGCTCTTGACAAACGTAAGCCAGTCGCGGCTGGGGTGATGATCCTTCTGGGTGATGATTTCGACAATGTCGCCGGTGCGCAGCTTGGTGCGTAGGGGCGCCATGCGGCCGTTAATTTTGGCGCCAACACAGGTGTGGCCTACCTCGGTGTGGATGGTGTAAGCAAAATCCACCGGCGTGGCCCCGGCCGGAACCACGACCACTTTTCCTTTGGGCGTGAAGGTGTACACTTCGTCGGGGTAGAGGTCCATCTTTAGGCTAGAGAGAAACTCGTTGGGATCCGTCATCTCCTTTTGCCACTCGACCAGCTGGCGGATCCAGTTCAGCCGCTCCTCGTCGCGCGCCGTCACCACGCTTTCGCCGGCTTTGTACTTCCAGTGCGCCGCAATACCCTCCTCGGCAATGCGGTGCATCTCCTCGGTGCGGATCTGCACTTCGAACTGGTGGCCGCCGGCGCTCATCACCGTGGTGTGCAGCGATTGATAACGGTTGGCCCGCGGCATGGCGATGAAGTCCTTGATGCGACCCGGCACCGGGCGCCATAGCGTGTGAATGAGCCCGAAGACGGCGTAGCAGGAGGCTACGTCCTGGGTGATCACGCGCACTGCCAGCAGGTCGTACACCTGCTCGAAAGAGATCTTGGCGCGCTCGATCTTCTGGTAAATCGAGTAAAGCCGCTTGATGCGCCATTCCACGTGGGCCTGGATGGCGTTTTCACGGAGCTGTTCAACCAGCGTGTCCTCAACGCTGCGCAGGAACTGCTCGCCTTCCGCGCGTCGCGCCTCCACGGCCGCCGCCACGCGCTCGAAGCTCACCGGATCGGTGTAGCGGAAGGCCAGGTCCTCCAGCTCGCCGCGCACCTTGCCCATGCCCAGCCGGTGCGCCAGAGGGGCGTAGATTTCCAGAGTCTCGCGGGCAATGGCTTCCTGGCGGTCGGGCTTGAGGTGCTCCAGGGTGCGCATGTTGTGCAACCGGTCGGCCAGCTTTATGAGCACTACGCGCACGTCGGAAACCATGGCCAGCAGCATCTTGCGCACATTTTCGGCCTGGCGGTCTTCGCGGTTGGCGAACTGAATCTTGTCAATTTTGGTGACGCCATCCACAATGTGCGCCACCTGGTCGCCAAAGCCGGCGGCAATCTCTTCGTTCGTGGCGGGCGTATCTTCGACGGCGTCGTGGAGCAGGCCGGCAGCGATGGCGCTGGCGTCGAGCTTCATCTCCGCCAAGACTTCGGCGACCTCGAGAGGATGGACAATGTACGGCTCGCCGGAGGCGCGCGTCTGGCCCCGATGGTGCTGCACGCAAAAATCCCACGCTTTGCGGATGAGGGAGAGTTCTTCGTGAGGGCGATTGGCTTTGATCCGGTCCAGCAGCGCTTCAAAACGCTCACCGATCAGGCGCTCGTCGACAGCGCGCTTCGGCGCGGGCGGCGGAGGGTGGGCCGCCTCCACCGCGGAGGACGCTGTTGTTGCGCCCTCTGCCGGTATGGTCTGCCGGACAGTCGCCATAATTTATTATAGGCTTCTCATACGCGCGGGGTATGAAAGCGTTGGGTCGCGCAACTCATGGCATTCGCTCAAGCTGTGAAAAACGCGTCCGAAATCCTGCGTTTCCCTCCGCGGCGCGGCGCGAATCTTTACGACGCCATGCGAATGGCGTCGGCGATGCACGCCGCTTCGATGGCTGGGCGCACCTCGTGGACACGCACGATGGAAGCGCCATAAAGGATGGCCGCGGTGAGCGCGGCCAGGCCCGCATGCTTGCGTGCGGCGGGAGGCGCGTCGGCGCCGTCGAACAGCGGCGCCAGGGTGTGGCCCAGGAAGGATTTCCGGCTGAGGCCGGCGAGCAACGGCCGGCCCAACGCGAGCAACTCGGCTTGGTGCGCGAGCAGCGCGTAGTTCTCACCGAATCGTTTGCCGAATCCGTAGCCGGGATCGAGGACCACAGCTTCGCGTGGGAGGCCGGCGGTGACCGCTAACGCCAGGCTGGAGGCAAGGCCGTTGCGCACCAGGGCAACGAGCGCCGTCGCGGCCAGCCGCGGCTGTGTGCGCCACTCCTCGGGTAGGCCGCGCGTGTGCGACAGCACCACGCCCGCTTTGAACTCCGCGCAGACCTTCGCCAGCGTCGGGTCCCAGGTAAAGCCGGTCACGTCGTTTACGATATCCGCGCCCGCGGCCAGCGCGGCGCGCGCGGTTTCCACCTTGTATGTGTCCACTGAAACTACGGCGTGGGGTCGCGCTTTCACAATTCCCTCAAGAACCGGCAACAGGCGCGCCTGTTCTTCCTGGGCGCTCACCGC
>JASHTU010000366.1 GCA_030040395.1 Acidobacteriaceae bacterium | reverse complement strand
CAAAACGCAGCACTTGCTCAGGACGCCTTGGAGCGAAGCTCCTGCTCGGCCCGGAACCAATCCTCTTCGGAATGTCCGTCCTGGTAGCCGCGCTCTATCCAATAGCGGCGCGCCAGTTCCGCGACCTGATCGTGCGTCGGAGCCAAAGGCATGGTTTGCACCTTGGCGGAGCTCTTCTTGGCGGTGGTCTTGCGCGGTTTGGTTGGCGTGGTGGTCTTCACGGTCTCCGGCATGTCGAAATCCTCCTGGGTTGGGGGCCCATTCGCGGGCCGTTTCCACTTAAGGATACCGGACCGGCCGCCTCCTCTCAAGAAGAGATGTTCGCCGGGGGTCTGGACTGAGAACCTGAGGCGTAAACCCTGCCGCCAACCCGGTCGTCGAAGGCCCATTCGGCCGAAGGGGCTGCTACGCGCGGCGCCAAAACGTCCCCGCCATCCGCATTCGGCTCAGTATTCGACTTTCGAGGGAGATGCGATCCACTGCGCCAAGCTCGCCCACGCTTCATCGGCCAGCAACTGCGTGGCGGGCATGGTCCGCGCCGCGGGATCCTTACGCAACTCGTTGTAAAGAAAGGCGTCATCGAACCCCGCGCGGGCTGCATCCACCGCGGCGGCGCCATAGTAAATCGCTTCCAGGCGCGCCCAGTAGGCGGCCGCCAGGCACATCGGGCAGGGCTCGCAACTGGTGTAGAGCTCGCAGCCGGCCAGCGTAAACGTTCCCAGCGCCTTGGCGGCCGCGCGCATGGCGTTGATCTCCCCGTGCGCGGTAGGGTCGTGGGAAGCGGTGACCGTATTCACACCCTCGCCGACAATCCGCCCCGCGCGGACAACGACCGCCCCAAATGGCCCGCCCCGGCCGCTGGTCACGTTCTCCGTGGCCAGGGCGATGGCCCGACGCAAAAACTCCGGATTGGCTGTGCCCGGCATAAAAAGCCCTTCAATCTACGGTCCAAACGACTGCCGTGGCCGTTTCAGCATGGCTTGAGCAAACTTTCGCGCGGCGATGGCGCTGGCCTACCCGCCCAGGTGCGCCTTCAGCACTTCAAGGAAGCGCGCCAGCCAAACCGGATGCGCCGTCCAGGCCGGCCCGGTCACCAGCTTGCCGTCGACCACCGCGTCGGCAAAATCCACCAGCTCGAAAATGCCGCCCGCCGCCTCCACCTCCGGCGCGCAGGCCGGGTACGAATTGAGCCGCCGCCCTTTTACCACTCCCGCCGTCGCCAGCAATTGCGGCCCGTGGCACAGAGCCGCAATCGGCTTGTCCGCTTCCGCAAAGTGGCGCACCATCTCCAGCACTCGGGCGTTCAGGCGCAGATATTCCGGCGCCCGGCCGCCGGGGACAACCAACCCGTCGTATTCCGCCGGATCCACTTCCTCGAACGTCGCGTTGAGCGTGAAATTGTGTCCGCGCTTTTCGCTATAGGTCTGGTCGCCCTCGAAATCGTGAATCGCGGTGCGGATCTGATCGCCCTTTTTCTTTCCCGGACACACCGCATGGACCGTGTGCCCGACCATCTGCAGGGCCTGGAACGGAACCATGATTTCGTAATCCTCAACATAGTCGCCGGCCAGCAGCAGCAGTTTCGCGGATTTCATCTCGCCTTTTCCTCCGCTCACAAGTGTGCCACACGCAAGCGCCCGGGCCTTACAATCTCCCTATGCCCCGCGATGCCGGCTCGCTCGAACTCCTTAACGCGCGCATTGTTGCGTGCCACAGGTGTCCGCGTTTACGCGCCTACTGCGCCCAAGTGGCTCGCGTGCGCCGCCGCGCCTACCTCGATTGGGACTACTGGGCACGTCCCGTGCCTTCTTTCGGCGATCCATTGGCGCGCGTCCTGGCCCTCGGTCTCGCCCCCGGCGCGCACGGGTCGAATCGCACCGGCCGCCCCTTCGCCGGCGACGGTTCCGGCGATTTTCTCTATCCAGTGCTTTACGAAGCCGGATTTGCCTCCCAATCCCGCGCTATTTCCCGCGACGACGGGATGAAACTCACCGGTCTGTGGATCAGCGCCGTCGTCCGCTGCGCCCCACCGGCCAACAAGCCCACGCCCGAGGAGCTGCGTAACTGCGCTTCCTGGCTCGACCGCGAAATGCGCCTCCTCGCCCGCCTCCGCGTGGTCGTCTGCCTGGGTCGCATTGCCTTCGACGGCCTCCTCGCCTATGCCCAGCGCACCGCCAACGGCGTCCGGCTCCCTTCGCGCGCCAGCTACGCCTTCGCCCACGGGGCCGAGTACACGCTCCCCGGCGGCTTGACGGTCATCGCCAGCTACCACCCCTCGCTGCAAAACACCCTCACCGGCAAGCTCACCCGGCCCATGCTGTTTGCCGTTTTCCGCCGCGCCCGCGAGCTGGCGGAGCTGCCTTCACCCGCGGCCACGGCCAGCGCCCCCCCAACTGGAACTAAGAAAACCAGCCAGACCGGAGCAGCCCAAAGGAGCAAGAGCAGTGGAAATGGATAAATTCTCCGCGGAAATCCTCAAAGGTCTGGCGGGCGAGGACGTTGCGCCACCCCCGCCGCGCCGTCCGCGCAATCCCATTGACCACTGGACGCCGGCTGTCCTGCTGGAGCGCGCGGCCTATCTCCGCAAGCTTGCCCGCCTCAGCGACGGCTCCGCCAGCGAAACCCTCCGCGAATACCCCCAGCACGCGGCCATGCTTTCCTTCCGCAGCCGCACCGGCGAGGCCGAAATCCACGAGAAGATCGCCGACCTCTTTTTCATCCTCGCCGGCGCCGCCACCCTGGTCACCGGTGGCGACCTCTGCGGCGCCCGATCTATCGGCCCCGGAGAAATGCGCGGCGACGCAATCGAAGGCGGGGCCAGCCAGCAGTTGCGCGCCGGCGAGGTGATCCACATCCCCGCCGGTACTCCCCACCAGATGATTCTCGCCGGCGACCAGACCGTCGCCTATTTCATCCTCAAGCAGCAGGAGACGGCGTAAGGCGCTCGCTGAGTTCACCTGCTCTTCCCGGAGGCACAAATGCCGCTGCTCGGCGGTTGCGTTTTCCAGGGGCGGCAACTCTGGAACCGCTCAAGAAACCGCCGTCACTCCGGCGCGCCATCTCCAAGCTCCGCATTCCCCGCCGACGC
>JASHTU010000365.1 GCA_030040395.1 Acidobacteriaceae bacterium | reverse complement strand
GCACAGCCGCGGCCAAGCAGCGCAACATGCGCGTGGTGGCGCGCATGAGCCCAGACCTCAACTGGGGCGATGCGCTGGCCGCGCACCCCGAGTGGGCCATGCGCTACAAAGACGGATCCGTGCAATTCAGCACCGAAGATCCGCGCCTCTTCAAAACCTGCATGTTCTCCACCTACATGGACGACTACGTCCCCGCGCTCATCCGCGAAGTCAGCTCGCTCTACGACGTGGATTGCTTTTACACCAACGGCTGGCCGCCGCTGGGCAGCCTGCCCGACTGTCACTGCACCATCTGCAGCAAGCTCGGTCCCACAAACACTCCCGCCTATTGGCGCGCCTTCAACGATCGCGTCTTCGATCTCTGGACCAAGTACGACGCGCTCGCCAAGCAGAAGCGCCCGGATTGTTTTTTCTTCGCCAACCTGGGCGGCAACGTGCGCGGCGGTCCCAATCTTGACCGGCTGGGCAAAATCGCCGCATGGTTCCAGGCCGATAACCAGGGGCGCACCTACGGCAACGACGAGGTGTGGGGATGCAGTCTCCAGGGCCGCGTCTGCAACGCCATCATGGACGGAAAATTCGCAGCTAACGTCACCGCAGCCTACTCCACCGGCGCCGTCACCTGGCGCAATGCATCGAAGAATTCCGGCGAGGCCCGGATGTGGCTGAATGAAACCCTCGCCGGCGGTATGGTTCCGTACTACCACTTTGTGGGCGCGGAAGACGGCCTGGGCGAAGACCGCCGCTGGCAAAAGGTGGGCTCTGATTATTTTCAGTGGACCGCGAAGCACGACGCGCACCTCACCACGCGCCGCTCGGTCGCCAATATCGGCGTCGTCTTTGGGCAAAGCACGCAGCTTCTTTACCCGGGTCCCGCCACGGTTCGCTCCCACGCCTACATGCACGAGACCACGCAGGGCCTCTACGATGCGCTGCTTCGCGGCCGTTTCGCCTTCGATTTTGTCCACGAAGACCGCCTCGAGCCTGAGCGCCTCGCCAAGTATCGCGCGCTCATTTTGCCCAACGTCGCCATGCTCAGCGACGCCCAGTGCCGGCAAATTCGCGCCTTCGTCGACTCCGGCGGCTCGCTCATGGCCAGCTTTGAAACCGGTCTCTACGACGAGAATCTCAATCCGCGCGCGGAGTTCGGACTTGCCGATCTGTTCGGCGTCGCCAAGGCCGGCGACGTCATCGGCACGAACGGCAATGCCTACTACGCGCGCATCGAACGCCAGCACCCCATTTTCGACGGCTTTCATAACACCAACTGGATTCCCGGCGCGCAGAATCGCGTTCCCCTCAAACCCGTCCAGGACGCGGTGCTTACCGTGGTTCCGGGCTTCGTGCGCTATCCTCCCGAGCTGGCCTATCCGCCCGTCTCGCACACTCACGAGCCCGCGGTGGTTCTGCGCGAATCCGGAGCGAGCCGCATCGCCTATTTTCCCGGAGACCTGGAGCGCACGTACTGGCTCACCGGCCACGGTGACCTGCTGCGGCTGATCGATAACACTCTACGCTGGATCACGCGCGATGAGCGCATCGTTGACGTATCGGGCGAGGGTTTTGTCGAAATGTTCGCCTGGGAAACGGCCCCGGGTTACGCCGTTCACCTGCTGAATTACACCAATCCCGACGCCCAGCATGGATGGATCCAGACCACTCATTCCATCGGCCCGCAAGTGGTGCGCATGAAACTACCGGCAGGGGTGCGCGTAAAATCGGTCGAGTTGCTGCGCGTCGAATCCAGCGTGCCCTTCGACGCCAACGGGCCAACGCTCGAGTTCACCATTCCACGCGTCGAGGATTACGAGGTAGCCGCGATCACCGCCGCGTGAATTGTCCGCGGGAATTCGTAAAACGCGGCGCGAGCAAGGTGTGCGTCGCGGTCAACAAGCGATGGCCGGATAACAGAAGAAAATTCGGCAGACAAAAGGGACGATCGTCAGCGGACGATTTTGAAGGCTGACTGGCTCGGCGCCGGAGCCCCAAAATCTGAGTCGAATCCCAGCGCAAGCTTCGCCGCCTCCGACATCATGCCCGGGTTCCATGGCGGATCGAAGACAATCTCCACCTTCACCTCGCGCACCTCGGGCAACCGCGCCAGCTTCGTCTCCACTTCTTTCTTCAGCACTTCGCTCATCCCGCATCCAGGCGCGGTCAGCGTCATTTGAACCGCAATCCGCTTGCCGCCGCCCTCAGCCGGAACCACGGCCGCCGAGTAGATGAGCCCCAGATCGACAATGTTGACCGGAATCTCCGGGTCCCGCACCGTCTTCAACTCCCGCCACATCATCTTTTCGTCAAACTCTCCGGCGGCAGGTTGCGGCTCCTCGGCTCGGGTTGTGGGTTCAAAGACCATTTCTCAACTCCGCGGCGTCACTCGGTAGAGACCGGGTTCTGCTTGCCTTCCAGCGCGGACTGCATCGTGTGCCAGGCCAGCGTGGCGCATTTTACGCGCACCGGAAACTTTGAGACTCCGGCAAACGCGGCCAGTTTGCCCAGCTTTGTCCGCTCTTCCGGCGTCTCCGCGTGGCCCGTCACCAGGCGGTGAAACTCCTCGAAGAGCCGCGCCGCCTCCTTTTTGCTCTTGCCCTTCAAGCTCTGCGTCATCATCGAGGCCGACGCCCGCGAGATCGCGCATCCCGAGCCTTGAAAGCCGATGTCGCGGATGGCGTCGCCCTCCATGTCCAGGAATACCGTGAACCGGTCGCCGCACAGCGGGTTGTAACCCTCGGCGCTGCGGTTGGTGGCTTCAGGCCGGCGATAATTGCGCGGCGCCTTGCTGTGTTCCAAGATGACTTCCTGGTACAACTCGTCGAGTTCCGTCATCCAAACACCTCATGCGCCTTGGCAATCCCTTCCACCAGCGCGTCAATGTCTTCGCGCGTGTTGTACACGGCGAACGACGCCCGCGCCGTGGCTGGAACGCCGAACCGTTCCATCACCGGCTGCGCGCAATGATGCCCGGTGCGAATCGCGATTCCCTCGCGGTCGAGAATCGTTCCCAGATCGTGCGGATGCACGTGGTCGAGCACAAAGGAGAGAACCCCCGCCCGGCGGCTTGCCGTTCCGATCAATCGCACGCCGGGAATCGCGCCCACCGCTTCCGTGGCGTAGGCCAGCAAATCCTGCCCGTGCGCCGCAACGCCGTCCATGCCCAGCCCGCTCACGTATTCGAGCGCCGC
>JASHTU010000364.1 GCA_030040395.1 Acidobacteriaceae bacterium | reverse complement strand
CTAAGCCGGTCATCCACGCCGCGTCCGCCAGGGCGGCATCCAGGTTCGGCGTCGGCGCGCCTTCGCGGGTCGCCCACTCACCCACAAAAATCTTCGGGCCGTTTCGGTTGTGGTTGTCGTAGTGGTGCGCTTCTGCAAAAGATTGCTCGGCCGACATGTAGAAATGTTCGTCCAGCACGTCCGGCGTCACGCTCTTTACCGGCGCGGTCGCAATCAACTGCAGCTGCGGATCGCGCAGCTTGATAGCGCGGTAAAATTGCGCGAAGCGTCCATCGTACGATCCCGAACGGTCGAATTCATCCTCGTTGCCGATCTCAACGTAATGAAGTCCAAAGGGCGCGGGGTGTCCGTCCTTCACGCGCTCGGCGCCCCACTTTGTGTCCGCGCCGCCGGTCACATATTCAATTTCGTCGAGTGCGTCTTGCACGTAGGGCTCAAGCGCCGGCCCCGGTTCCACATGCTCCTGGGCGAGGGAATAGCCGGCGTACACGGCGAGCACCGATTGCATCTTCAAGTCCTCGCACCACTCCAGGAATTCCAGCAGCCCCATCCCGTCTGACGACCGATAGCGCCACGGGCTCATGTGCGTCGGCCGGTCCACCCAAGGGCCAATCGTTTTCTTCCAGTCGAAGCGCTCCGCAATGTGCTCGCCCTCAAGGTAGTTTCCGCCGGGAAAGCGCAAAAAACCAGGCTGCATCGCGGCCAGCTTTTCCATAATGTCGATACGATTGCCGTGCGCGCGGTCGTGGTAGGTGGGCGGGAAGAGCGAGATCAGGTCAAACCATACCGTTGCCGGCCGCGTAATGGTCAGGATCAGATGATTGTTCGCCGTGACCGGCACGGCGCCGCTCTTCAGTATAAAGGCGTATCGATTCCAGACGCCTGTAAGTCCCGTCACCGTGGCCTTAGCTGCAATGACGCCGGTGGCGTCGTTTTCGAGACTCACAGTGACAGGAACCCCGGGCGAGTCCGTCTTGGCGTAAAACGACCCGCTGTATACCGTATTGGGCCGCACCGCGATGCCCCAATAGCCGTCGTTCTCCACGCCGGCTGGCGCATCGATGCTGGCCTGGGTTACGCTCACCTTAAGGCTCCGAGGCAGCGCTTTGCTCGGCCCGGTCGACTCATCCACCGACACCTCCGCCAGCGAATTTCCGCGCGCTGCCATCGGCCAATGCATCAGCGCCCCGAACCCATGGCCGATGGCGCGGTCCCGCACCAGTTCGGCGAATAGCCCCCCGTCATAGGAATAATTGATCTCTTCGGTCATCAACCCGTAGAGAGTCGGACTTACCTTGGCGATAGGATGATTGACCTGAATGGTGAGGGTCGGCGTTGGCGGCGCCGCGCTTCCGGCCAATGCGAAGAAAGTGAAAATCGCAAGGAGCGAAATACGATTGTTCATGATCACGCCATAGTAAAGCATTTCTCGCTGTCGCGAATACTCATGCGATGGCAGGGGCCGACCCTCGATCCTACTCTTCGATCGCCGCCGCAATCGTGTCGCGCACTTCATCCGGCAAGGCGGGCATTGCGCCGGATTGCGAGGCAACCCATCCGCCCCAGCGATTCCCCGCCTGGTTCAGCTTGGCCAGGTTCGCGCCGCGCAGCAGGTAATGCGTCATGGCGGCCGTGAACGCGTCTCCGGCGCCGATCCGGTCAGCCACCTTGACCGGAAAACCGGGATGCTCGTTCCACTCCTCGCGCGTCACCAGCAGGCTCCCGGAGCCGCCGCGCGTCACCGCCACCGTCTGCAGCGTAGGAAACTCAGCGAGCAGGCGCTCCGCGCCAGAACGCAAATCTTCCGCTGCTGGCCGCGGCTCCTCCGCTGCCGACCTCCGCGCGTCTTCAGCTTCTTTCTGCTCGCCGTCCAAACCCAGCAGACGCAGCACCAGGGGCAGCTCATCCTCGTTCATCTTCACCACCGTCGCCAGCTCCAGCGACTCCTCCAACACCTCTCCGGAATAAAACGGCGCGCGCAGGTTCACGTCGAAAACGCGGATACAGCTCGGACCTGTCTCGGCCGCCAGTTCCTGAATCGTCTGCCGGGACCGCACGCTGCGCTGCGCCAGCGACCCGAAACATATGGCGTCCGCACGCCCTGCCAACCTGATCCATTCATCAGTGAGCGTGAGAAAATCCCACGCCGCCGGCTCGTGAATCGTGTAGTGCGGCTCACCGCCGACAAAATTTACCGTCACCCGTCCTGTCTCGTGATCGGGATCCACTTCCACATAGCTCGTGTCTAACGGCAGCGGTTCAAGCTTCTCTATCGCCAAGCGGCCCAACGCGTCGCGCCCGATGCGGCTGAGGATGGCGGCGTGGTTGCCCAGCCGCGCCGCCATCACCGCAAAGTTGGCCGGGGCCCCGCCCAGTCGCGGACCCTCCGGCAACATGTCCCACAGCAGCTCACCAATCCCCAAAATCAAATGCGGTTCTCTCACTTTCGCGCTCCCGCGTATCATGCAACCGGATTCGTTTCTCCTCGAATCTTGCCCTTCCCGTTTCCGCGCCGTTTCCCCTATCGGCGTTTCCACGCCTCGCTGCGTTTTGGACCAGCTTCCCTAGCCCAAGACCTCTGTTCGCCGGCATTTGTCGTTCCCACCCAGCGATAGACCGAGCAGTCCTCCCAGGGGGTGGTTGCGTACTCCGCCTCGGGCTGGTTGCTCAGAATCCTTCGGTCGGCTACAGTATCGGCGTGGGAACGCCGAATCTGTCCCTGGAACAGCCGAGCGAATCCCGGCTGCCCCTCGAGCACGTGCTCCTGCTCATTGTTCACATAAAGAATATCCAGTTGCCCCTCCCCGTCAGTGAAGCTCTGGCTCCAACTCTTCAGCAGCCGGCGCAGCACGGGCGCGCCAAAAGGGTTGAACATAAACACCACACAGGGGCCGGGGGGCAATTTGAATTCCGCGGCGTCGCCGCACACCAGGCTCATGGGGGCGCGCGCGCGTTCCGCCGCCCTCCACAGCGCCAGATTTTTCCTGGCGATGCGGGCCAGCAGGGGATGAAGCTCGACGCCGATTACGGCGCGAAAAGGAAACTCCGCGGCCAGCAGCATCGCCCGGCCCATCCCAGCGCCCAGATCCACAAAGGTAAATGCATCCAGCGGCGCCTGCGGCCGGCAACGCCGCCAGCGCACCAGAATGGAGCGAAACACCGAAGGCGCAACCGCATAATACGCCGTTGCATGACGATCGTTGCGATGCCCGGCGGTTAAGTGGCGTCCCGCCACCAGCCCGCTTGTCCGCACCCCGAACTCCAGGTCGAAAGGATGCCGTATGAGCCCATCTTGAACGGCAAGTCCCGGCAACAGGCGGCGCATTGGTTTTCTTTTGCCCATCGTGCCTGGCGTGGCGTCGTTCACGGTTTGAACCTTAGCAGGCGTCGCGCAGCCGTTGCAATTTACCCGCTCGCTGCGCTCCTCAACGCGCGCGCATCAGGCTCGCCACAAGAATGACCAGCACCACCAGGCTCACCACGGTATACAGGCGGTCTCGCTCCAGCGCGAAGCCTGCCACGGCCATCGCCACCCGCGCCACGGGTGTGGCAATCAGCAGCAGCAATCCGATCTGGATCAACCCGTCACTGCTCAACTGCGCCGCCGACCGGATAATTCCCGGATAAGTGCGCATATACTTTCCGCTGGCGACAAAGACGTGGTAGTCCACCTTCTGCGCATGACCGCGGACGAGATACAAAACGCCCCCTGCAAACACCACCGCCGCTGCCAGCGTCACGCCGGCGCGCAGCAATTGTCCGATTATCGTTTCCAAACGCTGGTCATTCATTCCGATTAAACCTTTCCCAGAACTCCGTTCACGATCATCTCCACGGCCATGGCCAGAATCACGATTCCGAAGACAATCTTGAGCGTTCGTACCCGCGCATTTACCAGCGCCTTGCTCCCCAGCATGGCTCCGCCCAACACCCCAAGCATGACCGGCATGGCCACGCGCGGATTGATGTATCCATGCTCGATGTACATGCCGGCGCTGGCCGCAGCCGTCACTCCGATCATGAAATTGCTCGTCGTGGTCGACACCTTGAACGGAATCTTCATCGCCCGGTCCATGGCGATCACCTTTACCGCGCCCGAGCCGATGCCAAGCAGCCCTGAAAGCGCACCCGCTCCGAACATCATCCCGAAACCCGCGGGCACGTTGCGCACCCCGTACTCCTTGCGCTTATCGCCCACCGGATAGTTGCCGGCCAACCGCAACCGCTCGCCGAGCGCGTCGGAGGCGATCCTTTTGCCGTCGCCGGTTTTGCCGAACAGCGACTGGTACGCTGCCTGAACCAGCACCAGCCCGAAAATGATGGCGATGGCGTGAGTGCTGATGCGGCCAGTCAGATAGGCGCCAAAAATTGCGCCCAACGTGGTGGCGATCTCCAGAAACATCCCGATGCGAATGTTCGAGAAGCCCTCGCGCACAAACGCCGCCGCCGCGCCCGACGACGTGGCAATCACTGAAACCAGCGACGCCCCGATGGCGTACTTGATGTTGACGCCCAGCAGCAGCGTCAACACCGGAACCACAACCACCCCTCCGCCCAGTCCCGTCAACGCGCCCAAAAATCCCGCCAGCGCGGAGACAACCCAGACCACGAGCGTGAATTCCAGCGCCGACATTCTTATCCAGCCTAACTGATCCACATGAATCGGGCCCTCGCGGCAACGATGGTTCCGGACCGATGCAATCAGTTCGAAGCGGTGGTGACGACAGAGGCGCCAGTGGAAGAGGTTTGGTTGTGACTCAGGTGCGTCTGCCCGGCCATGGTTCGCGCGAAGATTCCGCTTTTCAGTGGATGGTGAAACGCGCGATAGGCGCTCCGCAGGAGTTCGGCGTCGGCGGTATCCCCGCTCAATTCCCAGATCATGACGCCGCCGAGGCGCAGGTTTGCGGCATAACTCACTTTGTATCGGATCGAGACCGGATCCTCATAGGTCCAGAAAGTCTCGCCGTTGAAGATCCACGGCGCCTGCGAAAGCGCGTCGCGAAATACGTATGGCGGCGCGGCGAGAGCGCGGATGGAATGGTAGGGCCAGTCGCCGCGCACCGCGCGGCCTTGCTGAAACAGGCCATTGTCGGAATCATTCACTCCGGTCCATCCGTATCCGTAGAAAGGCAGGCCCATGAGAATTTTCCCGGCAGGCACACCGGCAGCCTCGTAGCTGGCGATGCTGTGCTCGATGCTGGGAGAATACCGCCAGCGCGAACTGGAAAACAGCGGCGCCAGAAAACCCGTCTGTGGACTCCATGGACCGGCGTAATCGTAGTTCATGACCCCGATCTCATCGGCCAGCCGGCCAATCGCGCCAAAGTTGGCGCCGGGGAGCATTCCCGGGGATTGATCGACGGCAACCGCGAGCCGCAATCCGGGGCGCACCGCATTCATTTGGCGCCGGAACTCTTGAATCAGGGCCAGAAAGTTGGCCGCGTCAGGCAGTTGAGGCGACTCCCAATCGATATCGACGCCATCAAAGAGGCCGGGCCTGGTGACGCCGGGCATGAAGTGGCCGCGAATGTACATCTCGACGCACGAGGCCACAAACGCCGACCGATTCTCCGGACTTGCATCCGCGGCAAAATCCCTTGCCCGTCCTTCCAGCGAGATCAAGATTCTCAAGCGGGGAATACGGCGTTTGAGTTCTTCAAGCTGATGGAAGTACCCGCGGAACGGCGACGCGGGATCGTCCGCCTTTCCGTTCACGCTGTTTTGGGCAGCGTAGGTGGTGAGCATGTCGGCCAGCGGATCGCCCAGCGAGCAGTGGCCATTGCTCACCGATGCCGCCGCATAGTTGATTTGATCGAGACGCCGGGCGCTGCCGTTGGCGACAAGATTCTTCACAAAAAAGGGGGTGGACGAGTAGATGCCGCCTGCTGTGAAATAACCGACCAGCAAACGGCGCGCGTGACGCCGGTGCGGATAAGGGAATCCGTAAGCGCGCGGATAAAGCCCGCACACCGCGAAGAGCACCAGGGCGGAGACAGAGATTCCGTGGTTGAAAAGGGAAGAAATCCAACGGCGCGCCATGCTTTTCACATGATAATGAGGGCCGTTCGAGCGGGGAAATCGGCTTGCGACCGGCAAAAGCCGCTTTGCGATACAAGGCGGCCTTTGCCGGGGCTCGAAATGAAATTGTGAAACTACCGGGCGCCGGCGAGCGAAGGACGCGTGTCCAGCGCGCCGCTCTCATAGCCCTTGGCCATCTCGGCAATCGGAATGGGCGCATAATCGCCCGCGTGGCCGGCCTGGCCGAACTCCCGCATGCGCTCGGCCACTACTTTGGCCATCGCTTCGCGCGCGGGCTTCAGGTAGTCGCGGGGATCGAACTTCTCCGGCGTCTCCCAAAACACCTTGCGGATGGCTCCGGTAATGGCCAGGCGGTTGTCGGTATCGACGTTGATCTTGCGCACACCGTTGCGAATGCCAAGCTGAATTTCCTCGATGGGCACGCCCCAGGTCTCCTTGAGCTTGCCGCCATACTGATTCACAATGGCCTGCAAATCCTTGGGCACCGAAGAGCTGCCGTGCATCACCAGGTGGGTATGCGGCAGGCGCTTGTGAATCTCGATGAGGATATTCATTTTCAGCACGGAGCCGTCGGGTTTCTTGTTGAACTTGTAAGCGCCGTGGCTGGTGCCGATGGCGATGGCCAGCGCATCCACGCCGGTGCGCTCGGCGAACTCCACCGCCTGATCCGGATCCGTGACGTGTTCCAGACCCGAGCCGCCCGCGCCGTGCCCATCTTCGACCCCGCCCAGCACGCCAATCTCGCCCTCAACGGTAATGCCGCGAGAATGCGCGAACTCGACTACGCGCCGCGTCACTTCCACATTTTCTTCAAAGGTCGAGGGCGTCTTGCCGTCTTCGCGGAGTGAGCCGTCCATCATCACCGAAGTGAATCCCAACTCGATGGCGCTCTTGCAGGTCTCAAAGCTGTTGCCGTGGTCCTGGTGAAAGGCCATGGGAATGCCCGGATTCAACTCGTTCGCCGCAAGCATCAGGTGAAAGAGATAGCGGTCCTGTGCAAAAGAGCGCGCTCCGCGGCTGGCCTGCATGATCACCGGCGACTTGGTCTCCACCGCCGCGGCCATAATGGCCTGAATCTGCTCCATATCGTTGACGTTGAATGCGCCGACGCCGTATCCGCCCTTGGCAGCCTCATCGAGGAGCTGCCGCATGGAAACGATTGGCATAAGAATCTCCTTTTTGCTGCAGCCGCCTTGGCAATCAGGGCCTCGGAGAGCAGGTCATGGGCCCGGCCGCGAAAGCGGCAATGGCTTCAATGGTAGCAGAGGTTGGCCCGGAGAAGTGGGCCGCTGTCTACTTTGGCGGGTGCGGCGAAGCAACCCCGCGATAATCAATCTGTCATTTTCTCGCTCTCATTGATGCGGCGGCGCTTTGGGCAAATCCGGTGAATGGTCTGCGATGCATGTGCTTTGCGATGCATGGCGGTTTGAATCGCCGGACGTGCGTCTTGTATGATCGGCCAAGGGCGTTTGCCGATGCAACGCGGCTCCTTTCTCTCGATAGTCCGGCCGGGCTCCATTTGCCGCTGGGCTTCTCTCGCCACAATCCTACTGATTACGCCTCTCCCGATGAGCTCGCAAGTCAGCCGGGGGCAAGCGCGTAACTTGCAGGCGCGGATTCGCGCGGCGCTCTACGTACCCAAGGTCCTGCCTCCGCTCGATGCCAAAGAATACGGCAGCTTCGAGCCCCTTCCAGACGTGATTGCCGAGCGTGTCACATACGCCACCGAGTTTGGGCTTCGCATTCCCGCCATCCTTTATCGTCCGCTCAACATCACGGGAACAATTCCCGGCCTGGTGGTGGTGAACGGCCACGGCGCCGATAAGTCGAGCTGGTACTCGTGGTACACGGGGGTCATGTACGCCAAGGCGGGCGCCGTGGTGCTCACGTATGACCCCATCGGCGAAGGCGAACGCAACGACGATCACCGCGACGGAACCGGCGAGCACGACACGCCGATCGCCGTGCCTGGCGTGGCCCGGCGCATGGGTGGGGCGATGATCACCGACGTGATGCAGGGCGTTTCTTACCTGGACAGCCTTCCTTATGTGGATTCTCGCCGCATCGGCGTGCTGGGTTTCTCCATGGGCTCCTTTGTGGTCTCGCTCGCTGGCGCGGTGGACGATCGCATTCATGCGGTTTTTCTCACCGGCGGCGGCGATCTCGACGGGCCCGGCGGCTACTGGGATTCGAGCAAGATGGTGATGTGCCAAAGCGGCCCTTATCGCGCGCTTAGCTTCCTCGGCGACCGCCCGGCCGTGCTCTTCACCCTGCAGGCGCGGCGTGGGCC
>JASHTU010000363.1 GCA_030040395.1 Acidobacteriaceae bacterium | reverse complement strand
AGCAGCCCGGCAAACGCCAAGGCGAAGGCAAAGAGGATGTCTTTGCGGAAATTGCGCGGTTCCGCGGAAGGTTCGTTCATGCCCCGGCTCCTGGCGGCAGCGAAGCCCTTTGTCCTTCTTCTCCGCGCCAACGGTAACGCCAGCTAGTTTGCCGCTGAAGCCCTGCGCATCGTGTGCAGAGAATTTTTCGCGACGTCCCTGAAAGCCAATCCATATTCGGGTATTGCACGATCCTCAAAAGGCTCCGATCCCTGCGAAAAACCTCTTTGTCTTTCATGCGCTGTTCCGTCGGCCCCGGAATCCCCGGTCCCTGGTGCCTGGCTGTTCCCTATTCCCTCATCCCTGATCCCTCATCCCTGATCCCTCATCCCTGTTCCCTGATCCCTGTTCCCTGATCCCTGTTCCCTGTTCCCTGATCCCTGTTCTCTGTTCACTGTTCCCCGATCCCTGATCCCCGTTCCATCGTTGCCGCAAACCGGCCCTCAACCAAACCGCGCCCGCTTCACGGACTGGCGAAAATCGTCTCCTCTCATCTCTACCCGGATGCACATTTCGGCCAACCGCGACCGCATCCGGTCGCCAATCCGGTCCCCCAGCGTCGCCTCCCGCGCGGCGCGCTCGATGTCGGTAAGATTGCCGCCGGCCGCGGGCAAATCGGGATAATTCGTGGTGATAATCGTCGTCTGGCGGTCGTTGTAGCGGGTGTTCAGAATCAGGGCCACCGTGTCCCATACCCACTCGTTGGGCTTTTGCGCGCCCAGGTCGTCGAGCACCAGCACCTCGGCGGCGAAAACCGGCCTGAGCACGTCGAGTTCCGAGGTCTGGACCTGCGGATTGTAGCTGTTCTGGATGCTTTTGAGCAGTTCGCGATAGTCGCAGAACAGGCCTCGCGCGCCGCGCTCGCGCACCAGCCGCTGTAACACCCCCACGGCCAGGTGCGTCTTTCCCAACCCGGTCGCCCCGACGAAGAGCAACCCGCGTCCGGCCGTATCCACCGGATACGCTTCCACAAACCGCCGCGCTGTCAGCAAAGCGCGCCCCAGCGAATCGTCGGCGCGCGGGTAGGAGGGGTCAAATGCGTCCAGCGTGCAATCGCGGTAACGTTGCGGGATATGAGCCGCAGCCAGCCGCCGCCGCTCGCGCTCTACTTCCTGGCACTCGCAGGGCCGCGACACCCACTTGCCGGCCTCATCCACAACCCGCACCAGCCCCACCCCATCGCAAATCGAACAAACACTCATCTCAGAACCAGCCTAGCGCAGCGGGCTCGGCCGCGCGGCGGTGGGTTGCGTGGGTCAAATTGTGGAAATTGGCGGCGCCCATTCTCGGTTGCCAGCCGTCGCTACTCGATCTGTTCCCTGTTCCCTGTTCCCTGTTCCCTGTTCCCTGATCCCTGATCCCTGTTCCCTGACCCCTGATCCCTGTTCCCTGACCCCTGACCCCTGTTCCCCGATCCCTGATCCCTGACCCCTGTTCCCTGATCCCTGACCACTGGCCACTGGCCACTGGCCACTCGAAGCCGCCCGCCGGGCTTATTCTGGTGCGCAGCCATTTTTCAATACCCAGGAGAGCCCCGAATGCGATCCTTCCGAATCCTCGGCGCCGTTTGCGCCGGCCTGATGGCGGCGGCAGCCTACGCGGCCGACAATCCCGTTGCCACCGTCACCCGGGACAACGCCGGCCTGGTCATGCACCGAGGCGAAGAAACCCTCCATCTCAGCGTCTGCGGTTCTGGCGTCCTGCACATTGTCGCTGGACCCGGCAATCCCACTTCCGCTTCGCCGCACACGCCCTGGCTCCTTCACCCCTGCACCCCCGACCACTTCGAGTTCTCCCAGGACCAGAAGCAAGCCACGCTTCGAACCAGCGATCTCCAGGTCAATATTCAGCTTGACACCGGCATGCTCTTCTTCCGCGACGCCGAGGGCAACCAGCTTCTCTCCGAATCCGGGCGACGCACCCGCGACTACATTCCCGACGTCATCAACGGCGAAAAGGTCTATCACGTCAGCGACCGTTTTCAGCCCGCGCCCACCGAGGGCTTCTATGGCCTGGGCCAGCACCAGGACGGCCTGTTCAACTATCGCGGCGCCGTGGTGGAAATGGCGCAGGCCAACACCTCCGTGGCCGTGCCCCTGCTCATCTCCACCAACGGCTACGGAATCCTCTGGAACACAGCCTCAAAATCCTGGTTCGACAACCGTTTTCCCACGGAGCTCAAACTCAGCGCCGAAGCCGCCGACGCCATCGACTACTACTTTCTCTACGGCCCCGAGATCGACCAGATCGTCCATCGCTACCGCGACCTCACCGGCCACGCCCCGATGTTCGGCAAGTGGGTCTATGGCTTCGTGCAATCCAAAGACCGCTACCGCTCCGCTAAAGAACTCCTGGACATCGCCGGCGAATACCGCTCCAGGCAAGTCCCCCTCGACCTCATCGTGCAGGACTGGTTCTGGTGGAAGCTGCAGGGCGATCCCATCTTCTCTCCCGATTACCTCCAGCCCTATCCCGACGTGCCCCAGGCGCTTCAGGAGCTCCACAACGAGCACGTCCACGCCATCATCTCCGTGTGGGCCGTGACCGACCCCAAATCCAACACCTATCGCGAGCTCAAAGAGCACAACTTCATCATTCCCGGCGCCACCGACTACGACCCCACCAATCCCGCCGCCCGCGATATGTACTGGAACCTGCTCCCCGGCAAGCTCTTCGCTCAGGGGTGGGACGGCTTCTGGCTCGACAGCGCCGAGCCCGAGTGCTGCGATGGCTTCAGCGACGCCACGCTCGACGACCTCCATCTCTCCATCGGCAACGGCGCCCGCTACACCAACATCTACCCGCTGATGCACACCGGCAACATCTACGACCACTGGCGCGCCCTCACCAGCCAGAAGCGCATCTTCATCCTCACCCGCTCCGCCTTCCTGGGTCAGCAGCGCTACGCCACCACGGTCTGGTCAGGCGACGTCATGGGCACGTTTTTCGATTTCCGCAAGCAGATCGCCGCGGGATTGAACTTCGAGGTCTCCGGCGTTCCCTACTGGACCACCGACATCGCCGGCTACGGTTGGCCGTACGAGCGCGATACCCGCGACCCCGCCTATCAGGAGCTCTACACCCGCTGGTTCGAGTTCGGCGTCTTCTGCCCCATCTTCCGCACCCACGGCCATCGCGTCAACAACACCAACGAGCTCTTTTCCTATGGCCCGCAAACGCCCACCCTCATCGCCTACGACAAACTGCGCTATCGTCTGCTGCCCTACATCTACTCGCTGGCGTGGCGCGTCACCAGCCAGGACTACACCATGATGCGCCCGCTCATCATGGATTGGCGCAGCGACGAAAAGGTGCGCGAGATCGGCGACCAGTATCTCTTCGGCCCTTCGATCCTGGTCAATCCCGTCACCCGCGCCGGGGCCACAGCCAGGCAGGTCTATCTGCCTCCCGCGCCCGGCTGGTACGACTTCTGGACCGGCTCGCGCCTCGATGGCGACCAATACATCGACGCGGCGGCGCCGCTTGACCGCATCCCCCTCTACATCAAGGCGGGCTCGATTCTGCCCCTTGGGCCAGAGATTCAATACGCCACCCAGTCACCGGACGCCCCGATCGCCTTGCGCATCTATCGCGGCGCCGACGCCGATTTCAACCTGTACGAGGATGAGGGCGATAACTACGATTACGAAAAGGGCGAGCACGCCGTGATCCCGCTTCACTGGGACGACGTCTCATCCACGCTCACCATCGGCGCCCGCCAGGGCCAGTATCCCGGCATGCCCCCAACCCGCGGCTTTCAGGTCATCCTGGTCGATGCCAGCCACGGCGTGGGCGCGCAGCCCGAGCCCGGCGCCGGCAGGGAAGTCACCTACAACGGCTCCGAGCTAAGCGTGGATCTCAAATAGCGCAAGATCGATCGACCCTTGACCGACCCTTGACCCAGCCTCGACCGAGATTTGATCGGGATTTGATCCACCCGTCGTCAACATTGGGGGTGGGCCGTCCTTGCCGAAGCTCCACAGCCCACCGACCAATGATCACTGACCACTGACCCCTGATCCCTAATCCCTGATCCCTGTTCCCTGTTCCTTCCCCATCCCCCGATCCATCGCCGCGTTCGCCAGCCGGTCGGCCTCCCGGTTCCCGCCCCGCAGCGT
>JASHTU010000362.1 GCA_030040395.1 Acidobacteriaceae bacterium | reverse complement strand
CCATTGAGCAGGCACGTTTCCGTCAGTTTGTATTCCTTGGCTTCGTGGTTGAGCTCGATTTCAAAGCCTCCGATATCGACTGCTTCGAGAATCCACCACTTGCGCTTGCGCGTTGGTTCTGCATGTTCGGGTTTGGCGGCCATTGCGGCCGCCCGCGGCGACTTCCAGTCCCAGTGGAGCAGGGCGCGGATCTCCCGTTCAGTGAGAGCGGGCAGGCCGAGTGAGGGATCGACGCGGCAGGAAGGCTTTGCGCCAGGTTTGAGGCTTGCTTCAAGCGTGGAAGGAAGGTCGAACTCGGCGCGATCCAACTGGACGAGCACGCGGCTCGTGCCGTCGTCGAGACAGAAGTCGCGCCGGGCAGTATCTTTGCGAAGAGTGGACCAGCACCCGTCTTCAGCCGCCGCGTCGCGCTCTTGCGCAAGGGACTCGTAGTAGAAGCAGGGCGAGCCGGTGAGAGGGCTGACGAGCGGGTTATCGCCTTCGACGCACCCGAAGACCCGCACTAACCCTGGGTTGAGCTTGCCGATCGGTGACCCGGATATGTGCGCGACGACGCGGGATTGCCGCAGCCGGCGCACAGATTCAAATAGCAGAAGAGCGCCCAAGGCGATCAGCGCCACACCTGCGCCGACGATGAACGTTGGCGAAGCGCTGTTCCCTTCAACGTAAGCGAGGATCGCGGGCATATGGCGGGAGAACTCGATTATAGCCCGCGCATTGGCGGACTTTATCAGTTTGGGAGCGAGGAGGGACGCCTACCGGGTGTCTGCTAGCGACGAGCGACAACGAAATCGGGAAAATTGGCCCCGTCCCGAAGGGTTGCGGTGGAAATCCGGGGTCCCCAGCGACAGCTTTTCGTCGCTGGGGTGGAAATCCGGCCATACTTCGTTCTCGCCCTTAACGGTGGACCCGCTACAGCCTGCGGGCTCCGCCTCATCTCCACCCCACGGACCAAGAGCGCGTCCGCGGGGACCTCGGCGTCTGGCCGAATTTTCGCTCGCAATGCTGCCCGCCCCAAAGTTAATAACGGGCTCTAGTGTAAGCTGAGCCTTCACGGCTCCGCGCCGGCGCTTCTTCCGTCTTGCTCCAAAAGATTCGACGCACTTCTGTCAAGGGAACCGCCCATGATCCTCCGCAAGCCGCTTGCTTTGCTTTTCTTTTTCGCTCTCATCCTGCCATGCGCACACCGGAATCTGCCGGCGCAAATCAACGCGACATCTCAGGTCTTCGGGTACACGGACTTTTCCGCCGAGTCCAAAATCGAAGACGAATTTCTCGCCGTGCCCGACGCCAAACTGGCCGGCCAGGAGCTCAAAACGCTGACTGCCGAGCCCCACATGGCCGCGACCTCGGAGGACCACAAAACCGCCGAATACGTGGCGGAGAAGTTCCGCGCTGCCGGCCTCGACACCACGATTGTCCCCTACCGGGTTCTGATGAACTGGCCCAAGGTGGTGCGCGTCCAAGCCTACGATGCGGCCGGCCATCTGCTGATGACCGGTCCAACGCCGGAGCACCTGGCGGGCGACCCGGCAGGCGACAATCGCCGCGTCATCATGCCCTTCAATGGCTCCTCGGCCTCGGGTGACGTCACCGGAGAAGTGGTCTACGCGAATTATGGCCGGGTTCAGGACTTCGACGAGCTGGAATCGAAGCACATCGACCTGCACGGCAAAATCGTGATCTGCCGTTACGGCGCCAACTTCCGCGGCGTTAAAGTCTATCTCGCCGAGCAGCGCGGCGCCGTCGGCGTCCTCATCTACTCTGACCCGCAGGATGATGGCTATTTCAAGGGCGACCCCTGGCCCATCGGTCCGTGGCGGCCCGCGACGGGCGTGCAGCGCGGCTCGGTCCAGTATCTCTTCAAGTATCCCGGCGATCCCGAAACTCCCGGCGTGGCTTCCACGCTCGACCTGCCCGACTCAGCCCGCGTCTCGCCGGACGGCAACCAGCCGCATATCGTCTCTATCCCCATGAGCTATCACGACGCCGCGCCCATTCTCGAGGCGCTCAAAGGCCCCGGCGCGCCCCAAGGATGGCAGGGCGCGCTACCCTTCCGTTATCACCTCGGGCCTGGCGGCGTGACAGTCCACCTCGTCTCCGATCAGGATTACCAGCGTCGCATCATCTGGGACGTGATTGGAACCATTACGGGTTCGCAAGATCCTGACGCCTGGGTCGTGGTCGGCAATCACCGCGACGCCTGGGTTTACGGCGCGGTCGATCCGAACAGCGGCACTGCAGCCATGCTCGAAGCCGTTCACGGCGCCGGCGCCTTGCTGCGTCAGGGCTGGCGGCCCAAACGCACCATTGTCTTTTGCAGTTGGGACGCCGAGGAAGAGGGCCTCATCGGTTCAACCGAGTGGGTCGAGCAGAACGCCCAAGCCCTGGAGCACGCGGTCGCCTATTTCAACGTCGATGTGGGCGTCTCCGGCCCGGACTTCACCGCCTCGGCCGTGCCATCACTGAAAACCTTTCTCCGCCAGTTAACGCAATCGGTTCCCAGCCCCGCGGGGGGAACGGTCTACGAGCAGTGGAAGGTCAGCCACCCTCCCGAGGACGAGCATCGCGGCTCCAATGCTCCCCCTGAAACCGGCGACGTGCATGTGGGCGACCTCGGCTCCGGCTCCGACTACACGCCGTTTTTGCAGCACATTGGCGTGCCTTCCACCGACATTGGCTCGGAGGGACCCTACGGGGTTTACCACTCCGCCTTCGACGACTTCGCTTGGTTCAAGCACAACGCCGACCCCAACTTCCTCTATCTCCAGCAGATGGCCCGCGTGCTGGGCCTCGAGGCTGTGCGCATGGCCGACGCCGACGTGTTGCCCTACGATTACGTCGCCTACGCGCAGGAAATCTCTTCTTACATTGACGATGCGCGAAAAAAAGCCAAAGACAAAGGCCTGACCTCGCTTGATTTTGCGCCCGCCGAGGCCGCGGCCGGCCGCCTGATGGCTGCCGCGCAGCAAGCCCACAGGCTTCAAGAAAATCCTCCATCCGACTCCAACGGGCTCAATGCCGCGCTTCGCCAAACCGAGGCGGACTTCATCACCCCGGCCGGCCTGCCTGGCCGGCCCTGGTACCGGCACGCGATCTATGCGCCCGGCGAATACACGGGCTACGCCGCCGTCGTCATTCCCGGCGTCAACGAGGCTATCGACGCCCACGACGCCAGCCGCGCCGATGAGCAGTTGGCTGTCCTTACGCAAGCCATCGACAGCGCCGCACGCACCCTGCAATCCGCTCCCTGAAAGGCGCCCGGCGCCTGATTTCGGGACGGGCTACATCATTCCCGACCATCGGCGGCGGGCCTCCGCAGTCTCCGGAAAATTTTCTGCTTGACCCATTGCCAGGATGCCGTATATTAGTAACCACATGTGGTTACTATGGAACGGTAAATTAGTTACCTTCGCGTGGATCTTGAATCCGGCGCCACCCGCCAGCGTGCGCCCGGAGTTCCCCTCAAGAGTCTCCGGCGCCACGCTTCCTCGCCGCTCTGATTTTTGTTTCCATGGACATCGCTCCGGCCATCGTGGCCTCCTTCCCACAAGAGGCGGAAGACGCGGCCGCCGGCCTGGCAGAAGCTGACGCCCTGGCGCCCTCCGGCTCAAACGGTTTGTGACTCTGCCAGGGCAAAAGCCGAAGTCACCGCGGCCCACTTCTGCGGCCCATCCTCCAAGCTCTCCCCCTTCCGTCCGAAATTTGCCTGCACCGGCGGTTGACCCCGGCCGTTTTGGCTCGTATGGTTAAAAATGGGACAATGAGAAATATGAAACCCTCCGCGAATACGCTCCGCATCGGGATCGCGTCCGCCGTCATCATCGGCACGATCGTCTGGCTCGCTTACACCGGTTACGGAGCCAACAAGAGCTATTACGTGACCATCGCAGAGCTAGGACGGATGGGCGATAAGGCTTACCATTCACAACTGCGCGTGGACGGCTTCGTCAAACCCGGCTCCATCCAGCAGGATGGGCCCCACGTGACGTTTGTGCTCGACGAGTTCGAGAGCCACTCACCCAAAGCCGCCATGGGCCACATGTTGACGGTGGTTTATAAGGGCTCCGAGCCGCCGCCGGACACATTCAAGGACGACGCGCAGGCCTTGGCCGAGGGAACCTATGGGCGCGACGGGGTCTTTCACGCCACTATGCTGCAGGCCAAGTGCGCCAGCAAATACGCGCCTGCGCAGCCCAACGCCTCACCCGCGGCGCGACCGGCTATGACCAAGTCCGTCGCTGCCTCCGAGAGTGTGCCTGCGGTTCCTCCGGCCAACCAGACCGCCGCAAACTGACCGACCCAACCGATCGAATGCCTGCCAACCCGCCCGCGTCCGCCCGCTCCACCCTGTGCGCGCGGTTCGATCAGGTATCCAAGCTTTTCGGCTCCTTTGCCGCGCTCCGCCACGTTTCGGTGGACATGGAATCCGGCCGTTGCTATGTGCTGCTGGGGGAAAACGGCGCCGGCAAATCCACGCTGCTGCGCATCCTTGCCGGATTGCTGCACCCCAGTCTGGGGACGGTGCGGGTCTTTGGCGATTCCGAGCCCCAGAAGGCGCGCACCCGCATCGGTTACATGAGCCACGCGCCCATGCTCTACGACGAGCTTACCGCCCAGGAAAATCTGCGCTACTTCCGCAATCTCTATCCCGGCCGCGCTTGCCTGACGCCGGCCGAGGCGCTGCGCCAGGTGGGCCTCGACCCGGACCTTGACCGGACGCTGGGCCAATACTCCCAGGGGATGCGCCAGCGCACCTCACTTGCCCGCGTTTTGCTTCCCGTGCCCGAATTGCTCCTGCTCGACGAGCCCTTTTCCAACATGGACATCGAGTCCGCGCGCCAGATGGTGGCGCTCCTTGCCGGTTTCCGTCAGACCAATCGCACCATTGTCATCACCACCCACCAGCGCGATCTTGCCGCGCCCATCGCCGACTGGATTTTGACCCTCCACGCCGGCCGCGTGGCGTCGTTTGAACCAGGATCCCCGGCGACGACGGGTCTGGATCGCCGCGGTGATGAACCGGGAAGGCCCGCACGATGAAGACCAACGGCGCGCGCTTCCTCGAATCCCTGGGCATCGCCTTTGAACTCCTCGAATACGAGGTCGACCCCGGCGATCTCTCCACGATTGCGGTCGCCAAAAAAATCGGCATGCCCGCGGAACAGGTCTTCAAAACGCTGCTCATTACCGGGTTCCCCGGCGACAGGTCTTCGTCGCTGGGGTGGAAAACGGGAGGCTCGGGCGCATTCCTCTTCGCGGTCGTCCCCGGCAATGCCGAACTTGACTTCAAAAAGCTGGCCTGCGCCGCCGGATTGCGCAAGGCGGAAATGGTCTCGCTGAAGGATGTGCAGCCACTGACCGGCTACGTTCGCGGCGGCGTCACCGTTTTCGGCGCGAAAAAGCCCTTTCCGGTATACGTCGATGAGACCGCGCTCCTTCATGAACGCATCAGCGTCTCCGCCGGTACCCGCGGGACGCAGCTGATACTTACTCCCGACGACTACCTTCGCGCCGCCCGGGCGCTCGAAGCGCCGGTCCAGACCGCCGACCTGATCAAAACCGCCAGCCTTCCGGAAGGCCGCTCATGACCCGCGCCCTTTGGACCCACCTCGTGAAGGACCTGCGCATCGAGTGGCGCTCACGCGAGGCGGTCAACTCCATGCTCTTCTTCGCGCTGCTGGTGGTCGTGCTCTTCTCCCTGTCCTTCGACCCCCAGGGCGCGTTTTCCCGCGACATTGCCGGAGGCGTGCTCTGCGTGGCCACCATGTTTGCTTCGGTCAGCGCCCTCAATCAGGCGTGGGCCCGCGAAATTCGCCACCAGGTCCTCGACGCGCAGCGCATGGCCCCCACCCCGGGCGCGGACATGTTCCTGGCCAAGGTGCTGGCCAATTTTCTTTTTGTCACCGTGGTGCAAGTCGTTCTCGCGCCGGTCTTCGTGGTCATGTACAACCTCCGCATCCTCGGCGACGCATGGAAACTCGCGCTGGTTCTGCCGTTCGGCACCTGGGCGCTGGTGGCCAACGGAACCTTTTTCGCCGCCTTGTCGATCCGCAGCCGCAACCGCGAGCTCCTGCTGCCGCTCATCCTCTTTCCCATCTTCATGCCCGCCCTCCTGGCTATGGTGCTGGCCACCGGGTCGATCCTGACCGGCGACAGCGACCCATCACTCTGGATCAAGCTTCTGTTCGGCTACGACATCATCTTCACGACTGTGAGCCTGCTGCTCTTCGAGATCGTCTTGCACGCCGAGTGAGCTAGATCACAATTTTCCGCGCCATTCGTCGTACACTAAAGGCACTATCCGGCACGAATCTCGGGCATGATCCGTCGGCGCCACCGGGTTGGGATTTTGGATCTCTATGAAAAGAATTGCCATCGGTCTTTATGCCGCGGCCACGGTCGCCCTGCTGGTCTGGGGTTATTACCAGGCCATCTTCGTTGCCCCCGACGAAGCCACCATGCACGAGGTGCAGCGCATTTTCTACTACCACGTGCCCTCGGCTATGTCCGCCTTCCTGTTCTTCGCCGTCAGTCTGGTTGGCTCCATTGGTTTTCTCGCGTCGCGGCGTAACTATCCTGAGCACGCTCAGCGGTTCGACGCCTGGGCGTTGGCGGGCGCCGAGGTCGGCGTAGTCTTCTGCTCCGTCGTCCTGGTCACCGGGCCAATCTGGGGACGCCGCGCCTGGGGCATCTGGTGGACTTGGGACGCACGCCTCACCACCACCTTGATTCTCTGGCTCATCTACGTGAGTTACCTGCTTTTGCGACGTTTCGCCGCTGGTCCGCAGGTGCAAACGCTGGCCGCTGTGCTGGGCATCTTCGGAGCCATCGACGTGCCCATCGTCTACATGGCCAACCGCTGGTGGCGCACCCAGCACCCCGCCCCCGTTTTCTTCGGGGGACCCGACTCCGGCATCAAGGACCCGCGCATGCTGGCCGCCTTCGGCTGGAATGTGCTGGCCTGGATCGCCTGGGGCGTCCTGATCCTGGGCATCCGTTACTACGTCGAACGCCAGAGCCAGAAAGCCCTCGCCCGCGAAGCGCTGGAAGCTCTCAACCAAGTCTGATTTGCCGGCGCAAGAAGCGCTCCGGAGCCGAAAAATGAAGAATTCCACCCCTGCTCTTCTCGTACTTCTCTTTGCCGTCATCCTCGTCGCCGTGGCCTACCTTTGGGGCTCCCACGGCCTTGCCCAGATGGACATCAGCGCCCAGCTCAATCACAAGTTCCTCGTCGCCGCCTACGTCCTCACCTGGACCATCCAGTTCGGTTACGTGCTTCGGCTTTTCATCAAGTGGCGCTCACAAAAGCGCGTCGCAGCCCGCATGGACCGCGATGGGCGCTGATCTTCCCGCCGCGGGCCACAGCTTGTTTTTCTCTGGTAGGATCCTCTAGCGCCATCCCCCGGCCGGTCACAATCTTGCCCTGTCCATCTCCCCATCCCTACAACTTCGGTGGAATCAATACATACCACGGGCATCTCAGCCCACGCGGTCTTCGTGGGATTGAATCCTTCTGTCATCCGGCCGATGATTCCAGTGTGGGCAAGAGGTAAAGACCCACACGAGGAGAGAATGATCGCCTGTGCATGACCTCCTTATTGCTCTGGCCTTTATCGGCATGGTGATCGCCCCGGCGATCGTTGCCGCTCACTCCGATGTCGATGTCGAAGTCGAGGAAGCCGAGTAGGCGCCAGAGCGACAGTTGCGAATTTCATTTCCCAGAATCTGCGTTGTTGGTGAAAACTTCCGTCCCAGGCATGCTTACGGTGGCCCCAGACCGCCAAGTCCTTAACCGCCTGCATTGAAATTGCCCTCGGCCTTGCAAGCTTATAGACTGGGTCTTCGGGGGCAATCATGTTAGTCGTCATGAAAGCGCAGGCCACGCCGGAGGAAATCCAGGCGGTCTGCGACCACATCGTTCAGCTAGGTTTCCGTCCTCATCCCCTTCCCGGAGCACAGCGCACCGCCATCGGCATCACCGGTAACCAGGGTGAAGTGGACCGCGGCAATCTCGAATCTCTTTCCGGGGTGGCGGAAGTGATCCGGGTCTCCAAGCCCTACAAATTAGCCAGCCGCGACGTGAAGGAAGAAGACACGGTGATTCGCTTCGCCGGGAGCAGCGCGACCATCGGCGCCCGCGACCTGGCCGTCGTCGCCGGTCCCTGCTCTATCGAAAGCCGCGACCAGGCCTTGGCCATTGCCGAACAGGTGGCCGCCGCCGGCGCGCGGTTTTTCCGCGGCGGGGCCTATAAGCCGCGCACTTCGCCCTACGCCTTCCAGGGTCTGGGCCTCGATGCCTTGAAAGTCATGTCCGAAATCAGAGAGAAGTTCGGACTGCGCATTATCACCGAAGCGCTCGACAGCGACACCCTCGACCTGGTGGCCGAGTGGGCCGACGTCGTTCAGATCGGCGCCCGCAACATGCAGAACTTCTCGCTGCTCAAGAAAGCCGGCCGTCTGCGCAAGCCGGTCCTCCTCAAGCGCGGCCTCAGCGCCACCCTCGAAGAGTTCCTCATGGCCGCCGAGTACGTGATGAGCGAGGGCAATTACGAGGTGATTCTCTGCGAGCGCGGCGTGCGCACCTTTTCCGACCACGCCCGCAACACCCTCGACCTCAGCATCGTCCCGGCCCTCCAGCGCGTCAGCCATCTGCCTCTGCTGGTCGATCCCAGCCACGGCACGGGCCGGCGCGACAGCGTGCTGCCCATGGCCCGCGCCGCCGTGGCCGCGGGCGCCGACGGGGTCATGGTCGAGGTGCACAACCACCCCGAATCCGCGCTCTCCGACGGGCCCCAGTCCATTTATCCCGAGCAGTTCGCCAGCATGATGGTCGAGCTCGAACAGCTTGCCCCTATCGTCGGCCGCACGCTGCCGCGTGCAGTCTCCGCCGCCGTCCAATGAATGCGCCGCTTCACAGGGCTTCGAACCCGACCGCGGCCGGCCGCGCAAGGGGTGGGCGCAAAATCCGGCATTCGTCCCGTCTGCTGGCCCTTGGTCTGCTGGCTTTGCCTCTTACCGCTTGCCGCCCGCGCCCGTTCCCGCAATATCCGGCCAACTATCGCGAATACGCCTACGTCACCAACAGCGGCAGCAACACGGTAACGGTGCTCGACGTAGTCAATGTCCGCATCGACCGCGAGCTGGCCGTTGGCCAGGACCCGGTAGCCGTGGCCGCCAGCCCCACACGCAACGAAATTTACGTCGTGAACTCCGGACCCCTGACCGGCGCGGGCTCGCTTTCTGTCATCGACGCCGAGCACAACCGCGTGGTGGCGACGATTCCACTGCATCGCCAACCGGTTTCTATCGACCTCGACGCGAAGGGAAACTTCGCCTACGTCGCCAACTCCCACTCCAACACCGTCTCGGTCGTCGATCTCAAGGCCCGGCGCGAAATCGCCCAAATCTCCGCCGGCAATCAGCCCGACGCGGCCGCCATTGCGCCCGACGGCAAGACCCTCGTGGTCACCGGTCACAAGGATGGCTCGGTTTCGCTGATCGATCCCGCCACGCGCCGCGCCCGTGCGGTCTTTTCCGGCTGCCCCGGCGCGGCCGATCCGCTGGTCCTCTCCGATTCCTCCAGAGCCTTCGTGCCCTGTTCGGAAGGGCATCAGGTGATGGTTATCGCCCTTGCGCATCCCCAAAACCACCCCGCCGCGCCCGGGCTCTCCGCCGATGCTCAGAGAGCGCCCACTCCCTCGCCGGGGTGGGAGCCCGACCGCCTGGAAACGCTCATGGATGTGGGCCGCGCACCGGTCAACGTCGCTCTCAAGCCCGATGGCGGCGAGCTCTTCGTCTCCAACTCGCTCTCCGATTCGATTTCCGAAGTCGTCACCAATTCCAATGACGTGGGCGGAGCCTACATGATGGGCGAAAACCCCGTCCGCGGCCTCGTCTCGCGCGACAACGCGCTGCTCTATGTGGCCAATCTCCGCTCGCCCTATGTCACGATCTATTCGATCGACGACGGCCGCCGCATGGGCTCCATCCATGTGGGCGACGGCCCTTGCGCGCTCGCCTTCTCCGCCAACAGCTACCTGCTGTTCGCCGTCGATTCCCGCTCCGGCGACGTAGCTGTCGTCCGCACCCCGTCCGAGTCGCTCTTCACGCTGCTTCCTACCGGTCGCGACCCCAGCGCCATCGTCGACAAAGCCTTCAAGGTCCCCTAAGCAATGCGATCGGTCCGCTTCCCCGAGGCCGTCGCGCGCTCCCAGATGGCGCGAATGAACCGGAAGACGCCCTTTTTCTTTTCTTCCTCAACGGGCAAACCGCACGCCGCACGCGCCATCTGCCGGATCGCCTGCGCAATCGACGAGTGGCCCATCGCGATCGGCGTGGCCGCATTCCGTGTTCGCCGGGCCGTTACATAATCGTCCGGTATCATCCATTGGGCCGGCCGGGTGAGCGCTTTCGCGATCTGCGCATCGTCGAAAAGCAGCGCATTGGGCGTATACCGGTTGAGCACAACCTGCAGGCTGCGGCCCCAGGTCGCGAAGAATCGGGAGATCAGCCGGTTCGAGTTCCTCAATTCGGAGATCCCCACCTGCGTCACCAGATACACCGTGGACGATTTCTCAAATAACGTCGAGTTCATCAGGTCGATCCTGGTTCCCGCGTCGATCACCACTTGATCGAAGCTTCGGCACGCCAGGTCCAGCAGCCGGTCCACGGCTCCGGAGGAGAGTTCGTCCTGGGTAAGTTGTCCCGGCGCGGCGAGCACCGACAAGCCCGAATCGTGCTTGGCGACAAGCGTGGCGAGGAATCTCTCGTCGAGCCGGGAGAGATCCTGAAGCGCGTTGGCCACCGAGTATTGAGGCGATATGCCCAGATTCAGCGCCGCATCCCCGAGGGGAAAAACCAAGTCGACCAATAGAGTGCTTCGGCCCGACTCACGGGCCAGCGAGACGGCGAAGTTCGAGGCCACCGTGGTGACTCCACAGCCGCCCTTGGAGCCGAGAAACACATAGACCTTGCCTGCCGCCCGCGTCGCCCGGCGCCCCGCCAGAGGGTGCTGCGCAGCGCGCTCCAGCGCCGCAGCCACCTCGGCGGGATCGAGCGGTAGCGTGAACAGCTCCCGCACCCCCGCCCGCATAAACCGCACCGCCAATTGCAGGTCCGCTTGGGTCGAGTAAGCCATCACGTATCCGGAGCCGCTCGCGCATACGCTCTCGATGAGCCTGAAGGCGGCGTCCGAATCGCTGTCCAGTTCGACGATAAAAATGTCGTAATCCTGCTCGGGAAGGCGGGGCGCGGAGCCGAGGTTGACCGGGTAGGCGGAAAACTCGCGGACCAGCAGGGGCTGCCCGCCGCTCAGCACTTCGGCCACCATCCGGCGCCGCGTCTCGTCGGGGCCGATTAGCGCTACCGACAGGGCGCTCTTGCCGCCGTCGCGGGAGATTTCGCGAATTTCCGACATATTCCAGCTTCACACACGCCCATCCGCCCTTTGCGGATGCGGCCCCTCGGTTCCTAAATGGTCCTGGAACCGTGGACGGACACAGGGGGGTGGGCCGGTTCGCCGCTGCCCCTCTGCGCCGCCAAATTGAATGCCGCGCGTGCCGGGAATCGCGTGGCCCCCGCCATCTGCGCCTCTTTCCCTTCCCGGGCCATGAATCTCCACGCGAAACTTGCCAACCCCCGCCAGCACGGCTGATCCAAGGAACTGTATTCCCGCCTGCCGTAATGGGCGGAGACGATTCCTAATTCGTAAAAGAGCTATATCCGATCATAGATCAGCCGCCAGCTCTTTTACTCCCCTGAAGCCCGCGGAATCCGAGACCGCTCATTCTGGTTATCGGCGAAGCGGAGGGCAGGATGAGCAAGTTTCGGGGTTCTGATGATGAAAGTAACGGCTGGCGCCGTCGGGCGAAGATGAAACCCGAACCCCGCGGCGCAGCGGATGGCCTGTACCAGGAAGCCCGATTGCGTAGAATCCTACGATAGATTGCAAATGAGAGGTCTTCTGGATGGCAAAGTTCCCCATGAAGATCGTTTCAGGCGGCCAAAGCGGCGTCGACCGCGCCGCTCTGGACGCAGCGATTCAGCTGGGGTTGGCTCATGGAGGTTGGGTTCCGCTTGGACGTCTTGCAGAAGACGGCCGTCTCGACGAGAAATACGTCCTGCGCGAAACCCCCAGTGAAGAGCCCGGCATGAGAACGGAATGGAACATCCGGGACAGCGATGCGACGCTCATACTGACTTCTGGCAAGATGAAGTCGGGCACCAGGCTGACCTGGGAAATCGCCAATGCCATGGGCAAACCAACATTGTGCCTCGATGTCGATTCCGCTTCCACGGACGATGCCGTTGAGACCGTCGCCGCATGGCTCGATAGCATCAATCCGCAAATCCTCAACGTCGCAGGCCCCCGCGCTTCAGAAGCTCCGGCGATCTACGCGAAGGCTTATGCGCTGCTTTCAGCCGTGTTGTCGAGGGTCGGAAACGGCGGCTTCGCGCGTGAAAACTCTCGGGAACTCGATGTAATTCTGGCTTGCTACCAGGAGGCGCTTGCAAACTTCAGGCATTGGGACCAAATCCGCTGGCTCGCTCCCTATTGGTTGTCGACGGTGACGGCCGGTTTCGGCGCCATTCTTATCGTTCAAAATGGGAGCATCCGATTTCGTTACCTCATTGGCGGCTTGATTGGCATGATCTTTTTCGCCGCCGTTTGCCTATTGTTGATGGTGAATTTGATCCGTTATCACAATCGCGAAATGGAGAGACTCATGCAGGTTGTGAATCGGTCATCGTTGCCGCTCGCCCAGCGCGCCGCATTGACAAGCGAATTGCCATTCAAGCTCAAAGGTCCCCCACTGCTGCGGACTGCGACTTTCTATCTGATTGTGTTCATCGGCGCCATTGGGGTGGGCGCCATTTGCTGGCTTGCCTACATTCTTCACGCGCATTGATTCTTTCGGGCGCCGGGTTGATGGCGCCATCCTTCACCACCCGTTGCTTCCGGCCGGACCTGTACGCCCTTGGCGCGCGCGCCTGCGAGGCCGCCGCGCTGGAGCGGTGGAATCCGTTGGCTTCGGCAAGGCGCGGCCTTGCCGGCTATTTTGCTTTGTTGGCGGGCGTCACAGCGTCGAATGTCAGGTGCTGGGCGGAAGAATGATTCTCTTCGCGCCATTGGTCGAACAGCCGGCCGTAGCTCAGCGTCACGTATTCCGAGCGACTCACGCCGAGGCGCGGCGCGACGCGATCGATCCACTCCGCGATGCCTTCGAGCTCCGCGTAGTCGCCGATGGGCGTTTCGTCCACCACGCAGTGACCCTCCCCGTCCGTCCACTCGGTGCGCCATTTTTCGTAGCGGAAGGCCGCGATCAGGCCCAGCGCAACAAAGATCTCGGCCAGCGCTTCGCCGTCGGCGACTTCGGTTTCCGTCTCGATGCGGTGCTTGTGCCGGTCTTCGCCGGGCCCCACAGTAGGCAGGCGCTTGTGGGTCACCGTCCAGCGGCCGGCGTAGCTGCGGATGCGCAGAATCTCCGTCCGCGCGCGCATCTTCCGGTCAGGCGTGTCGTAGAGGACGTTGCTCTCGAAGGCGCGCGGCGTCTGAAGGCGGAAACCGGCGGCCTCAAGCCGCTGGTTGAGTGCGGCCAGATCGCCAACGGGGAATTTGATCTCGGTCTCCACAGCCATCGCGCTTGAGTTCAGTATAAGAGGCCTGAGGCGCCGGCTGCGGACGGTTTGGAGGCTTGCCCATCGCGGCTTATAGCGCTTCTCCTCCTGCTGTACACCGAAGCAGGGAACTCAAGGGGCGATTCCTTCAAAGGATCGCCACCTTCGATTGAAATTGCAAGGGCTACATTTGAAGGAGAAGCGCCGCAAAAGCGCTGGTTGACGGCGACCTCGCGGCGCGGCGCGATGCGCGCAGCCACGCCGATAAGGAAAACGCAAAGTGGCTCTTTCCTGAGGCGAGCGCCGCTTTCACTCAGGCGAAAAACTGGACTGAAACGAAACCGCTTTAAGACAGCTTGCCGGATCACGTAACGTCGAAGTTGGAGAAGCGCTTGTTCTGGCCGCTGATCTCCGAACGCAACTCCTGCCAAAGCTCGTTGGGAATCTTCAGGAAGACTTCCACCACCGCGGGATCGAATTGGGCTCCCGAGCAGCGCAGAATCTCTTCCCGCGCGGCGTCGAAGCTGCGCGATTTGCGGTAGGGCCGGTCGCTGGTAATGGCGTCCAGCGTGTCGGCAATGGCGAAGATGCGCGCCCCAATGGGAATTTCGCGGCCCCGCAGGCCGTTGGGGTAGCCGCGGCCGTCGTAGTGCTCCTGGTGGCAAAACACGATTTCCGCGGCCCCGGCCAGGAAGGGGATCTTGCGCAACATGTGGTAGCCGCGCGTGCAATGCTCCCGCATCAGTTCCTGCTCTTCCGTCGACAGCTTGCCCGGCTTGCGCAGAATTTCATCGGGTATCGCCATCTTGCCGATGTCGTGAAGAAAGGCGCCGCGGGCAATCACCTTGATCTCCGCCGGAGCGATGTCCATGGCCCGCGCCAGCGCAATGGTGTAAGCGGTGACGCGCTTGGAGTGGCCCTCGGTTTCCGAGTCCTTGAGGTCGAGCGCGTCGCCCAGGGCCTCCAGCGTCACGTCGTAGGAGTGCTCGAGATCTTCCATGGCGTGGCGCAGCATCTCCGTGCGCGCCCGCACCATCTGCTCCAGGCTCTGCTGGTAGTTATGGCTCTCCTCGAGCACGTTGCGATGTTCGAGGGCGCGCTCCACGGTGCCCAGAAGGTGCGCGCTCTCGAAGGGTTTGAGCAGGTAGTCGTAAGCGCCGCGGCGCATGGAGTCGATGGCCACGCCAATGTCATGGATGGCCGTCACCATGACCACGGGAAGGTTGGGCTGCTGCTCGGGGATGCGTTCGAGCAGCGAAATGCCGTCGATGTCCTGCATCACAATGTCGGTGAGAACCAGATCGAACGTATTGCGACTGAGGGCGTCGAGGGCTTCGCGGCCACTGGCGGTCAGGGTAACGTCGTAACCGTGCCGCTCCAGCGCGGAACCCATCATCGAGCGCACATGCGGTTCGTCGTCCACCACCAGGATGCGGGCAGTCTTGCGCATTTTTCTGTCGGAAGAAGCCGCCTCGTTTTTTCGCCGGGGTTCCGATTCTATGATTGTTTCAGGTCCGATACTTTCCACTGCCAACCCGATTTCCCCCATTTATCGCGTCATCGCAGTCGACCCCTCTCTACCGCGGGGATCCCGTGGAGGGGATGCTGTTTCCGATTACATCATTCCGGAATTGTATTTGCAATCGGCTTTTGGAAACTATCCCACCAACGGGGCCGCGCAATACCCCAAACCTGGGAGTTTCCCTGGGTGATCTCGCTCGTGAGGTCTCGAAAGGCGCAAAGGTAGATTGCCATATCACGCCGCCATCCCAGGTTGTGTTAACCGGCCCTATTCTTTTTTACTGCGCCGCGCCCGGCGCGCCGCTGCCCAGCCCGCTTTGGTCACTTGGCGGGCGCGGCCAACCGCCAACGCGTCGGCGGGTACGTCCCTGGTGATGCAGGACCCGGCGCCGATGTACGCCCCATCTTCAATGCGGACCGGCGCCACCAGCGTCGCGTCGCTGCCCACAAACACGCCTTTGCCGATCCGGGTCATGTACTTGTTTGCGCCGTCGTAATTGCAGGTGATCGTCCCGGCGCCGATGTTTGCGCCCTCGCCGATCTCGGCATCGCCAAGATAGGTAAGATGGTTGGCCTTGGCTCCTTTGCCCAGCCGCGCCTTCTTGATCTCCACGAAATTGCCCACGTGCGCCTCGGGCCCGATCTCCGCGCCGGGGCGGAAGTGCGTAAACGGGCCAATACGCGCTCCGTCGCCTGCGCTGCTGGCTTCCAACATGCACCCGGGTTGCACCAGCACGCCGTCGCCCAGCGTGCAGTTCTCGATCACCGTGAAGGAGCGGATGGTGCAGCCCGAGCCAATGCGGGTTGCGCCCAGCAATTGCACAAAAGGTTCGATGACGGTGTCAGGTGCGATCTCGACTTCGGCGTCGATGACGCAACTTTCCGGGCGAAAAATCGTCACCCCCTCCGCCATCAGCCGCGCCGCCGTCTCGGCGCGCAAACGAGCGTCCAGGGCCACCAGTTCAACGATGGTGTTGGCGCCCAGCACCTCGGCGGCGTCGGGCGCCTCCACGGCCACCACGCGTTCGCCCGCGCCGCGCAGAATTGCGGCCATGTCCGTGAGGTAGAACTCGCCGTGCGGGTTTTCATTTTTTAGCTCATCCACGTGCGCTAGCAGCGGAGCCACGCGGAAGGCGTAAATACCGGCGTTGATTTCGCCCACCTTCTCTTGTCCCGGCGCCAGCGAATTCTGCTCCACGATGGCTTCCACGTCCGGCTCTCCAGGAGCTTTGCGCACCACGCGCCCGTAGCCCGTGGGATCTTGGGGTCGCGCGCTCAAGAGCGTCATGGCGGTCCGCTCAGCCTCGTGCAAGCGCCACAGGCGCTCGATCGTCTCCGGCCGGATCAGCGGCACATCCCCGGAAAGAACGACCACGTTCTCGTAGCCTTCAATCGCCTGCCGCGCGCATTGCAGTGCGTGCCCGGTGCCGCGCTGGTCGGCCTGCTCCACAAAGCGCACGCCGGTTGCCTGAAGGGCGCCGCGCACCCGTTCAGCCTCGTGCCCCACGACAACGTAAATATCGCGCGGCGAAACCATCCGGCTGGCCGCCGCGATCACGTGCGCCACGAGCGGCTTACCGCCAATCGCATGCAGCACTTTGGGGCGTTCGGATTTGAGGCGCGTGCCCTTCCCGGCGGCCAGAATCACGACGGCAAGCCCTCGCGGCGCCGCCTCGCCTTGTCCTTCTTCGCTCACTCCACTCTCTCCTTGGCGGCCGCGCTTTTGCCCGCGCGCGGACCGCTATAGCACTTCTCCTTTTGCTGTTCACCGAAGCCGGAAGCTCAAGGGTGGATTCCATCAAAGAATCGCCACCTTCGATTGCAGTTGCAAAGGCTACATGTGAAGGAGAAGTGCTCCGGGCCTGACCGCTCCCTTTGCTTCTCCTCCAAGCTATTGCCCCCGCCACGGCCCGTCAAACCACCCCGTCCGCCCGCTCTTCCGCCACTGGGCCAGTCCATCTCGCCCGATGTCACCCGGCCATGCTGAGACGCACGGCTCGCGACCGGGAGCGGAGGCCGCCGATGGGTGTGAACTCTTTACAGTGATTTCTGTCACCGACATGAACGTGCCCCACCATCCATAAGCATTGTCATGCCTCGGACCCACAAGATTCTCTGGATTGCGACCCTGTTCAGCGCGTTTGCATTTCTTGGCATGACGGTGGATTCGCTCCATCGCATGTCAGCGAGAACGCATGCCGATCAACTCTCGGCGCAGGTAGTCGAGGGTAAGCGGCTGTGGCAGCACTACGACTGCAATGACTGCCACACCATTCTGGGCATCGGCGCCTATTACGCCCCCGATGTGACCAAGTCCTTTGCCCAGCGAGGAGAGCCATGGCTACGGAAATTCCTTCAAAACCCTGCCGCCATGTATCCGGCCGGGAGACAGATGCCCAACTACCACCTTTCCGGAGCCCAAATTGACTCCCTTGTGGCGTACCTCGGCTGGGTGAGCCGCATCGATACGAATGGCTGGCCCCCGGCGCCCGAGGGCATGGCTCCCGCACAGGGCGCGGCCAGCGCAGAGCTCGCGGGCAGCAAAGTCTATCTCGCCCAGGGGTGCAACGCCTGCCACTCGATGCAGGGCAGCGGGGGCGCCCTCGCGCCGGATCTCACCCACGTTGGTAGCCGGCGGAGTAAGGCCTGGATCCTTCAGCAGCTCGACGATCCGCGCCGTAACAATGTGCAGTCCATCATGCCCAGTTTCGGACAGCTTGCCACCGGCGATAAACAGCAACTGGCAGACTACCTCGTTAGCCTGAAGTGAGGGAGACCCGATGCGCTACAAATCGCAGACAATCGCACGTGAGTATCTGGTGGCCGCGCTACTGCTCTTCCTGCTGCAGGTAGTATTTGGACTTCTCAACATCACCAAGTACATCTGGGGATATGATCCACTGCTGAACATCATCCCCTTCAACGTCTCGCGAGCGATACACATCAACCTGCTGGTTTTCTGGCTGCTTCTGGCTCTCATGGG
This sequence comes from Acidobacteriaceae bacterium, assembly GCA_030040395.1. Lineage (GTDB taxonomy): Bacteria > Acidobacteriota > Terriglobia > Terriglobales > Acidobacteriaceae > Telmatobacter. The sequence continues at coordinate 11,157 of JASHTU010000362.1, read as the reverse complement.
CGCTACTTATTACATGGTGGCGGACGAACTCAAGACCGAAATCTACAGCGCCAAACTCGGCCGCGTGCAGCTCGGCATCTTGCTGGCCAGCGGAGTGGCGGCGATTGTCGGTTATCTGTTCCAGTGGAATTTCGGAATGCCGTTTCTGGAGCAGCCAACGGTCGTCAAGCTGGCCATCGTCGTCGCGGCCTTGATCTTTCTTGCCAACATTGGCCTCACCATGTTCAAGAACCACCACACGCTGACCCGCATGACCGCGACCCTTCTCGGCGGGATGGTGATGCTCGCGGTGATGTTCCTGTTCGGCATTCCTTTCATGGACAATCTGAGCACCCAGTATTACTACTGGTGGTGGGTCATTCATCTCTGGGTGGAGGGCGCTTGGGAACTCATTGCAGCCTCGCTGGTGGGCTGGGCGCTGATCAAGGTCACGGGAGTTTCGCGCCAGCGCATCGAAGGATGGGTCTTCGCCGAAGTCTGTCTGGTGCTGCTGACGGGTGTTATTGGCACCGGTCACCATTACTACTGGATCGGCACGCCGCGCTACTGGCTGTGGTGGGGCGCGATCTTCAGCGCTGCCGAGCCCATCCCGATCCTGATGATGCTGGTGGATACGGTTCGGCACATGCTCGGGGCTCGAACGCTGCGGACCGTGAATACGCTCGGTCTGGCCTGGCTCGGCGCCAGCGCCTTTGTACACTTTATGGGCGCAGGCGTCTGGGGGTTCGGCCAGACCTTGCCCCAGATCAATCGCTGGACGCACGGAACGCAAATTACCGCGTCCCATGGCCACTTCGCCTTCTGGGGCGCTTATGGCATGCTGGCGATCGCGCTCATGTACATCATCCTGCCCGAACTCAGCGGTCAAAGCACCGAGCACGGTAGCAAAGTCGGTTTTACCGCCTTCGTCTCAATGAACTTCAGCATGATCTTCATGGTCATGGCGCTCCTTATCGCAGGCATTGTCCAGGTCTACTTCCAGCGCGTATTGGGCATGGAATACCTCCAAACTCAGGGCCATATGCGGCTCTGGTACGAAGTCGTCCTGGTCGCCGGATCCGTCTTCTTCGTCGGCACTTTGCTGGTCCTTTGGGATCTCCTCCGGCTCGCCCGCACGCTTCCGGTCGGAGAACCCATTCCCGAAACCGAACCGGAAGCCATTCCTGGTGATTAGCGCGGTTCGGCAGATCGCGTGGTGCGGATTTGAGCGTTTTCGATCCTGCTCTTTACAGAATCCGGGACGTTGAGTGGCGCTTTCCTTAAAGAAACGCCGCCTCCCACAATGCCGCAATGGCAAGATTTGGATCGAAAACGCGCTAGCGTCTTCAACCCCGTCGGTCCCGCAAGTTACTGCAGACGAAGGGGTTACTTCCTGGCGATGAAGAGGCTGGGGGTAGGGAAGCTCATGGTCTACGCCGGACACCTTGACGGGCCTCCAGCGTCAACACGCATCATTGGTTCGGGACGCCTCACTTTGCCGGCCTTCACTTTGGCGGCATTGACCCAAACCATGCACCCAAGCGCCTCCCTCGAGACCGGCCGCATGATGCTCCGCCGCTGGACGGCAGCAGATCGCGAACCCTTTGCCTGGCTCAACAGCGACCCGGCGGTGATGGAGTTTATGCCCAAGCTGCTCACTCGCGAAGAAAGCGACGCATTCGCTGACCGTATCGAGGCCCACTTTGTCACCCACGGCTTCGGACTCTGGGCGGCGGAGCTGCGCGCCAACGGCGAGTTTCTCGGCTTTATCGGGTTATCGATTCCGCGCTTTGAAGCCGCATTTACTCCCTGCGTAGAAATCGGCTGGCGGCTGGCTCCGGCATACTGGGGCCGAGGTTTGGCCACCGAAGGAGGGCGGGCCGTAGTTCGTTATGCTTTCGAGCACCTGAAATTGCCAGAGTTGGTTTCTTTCACCGTTCCCGCAAACACGCGTTCCCGCCGCGTGATGGACAAACTCGGCATGACGCACGACCCCGGCGACGACTTCGACCACCCCCTGCTGCCCGTGGGTCACCCCTTGCGCCGGCACGTGCTTTACCGCCTCGCGGCCCATCCGTTCGTGGGCCAACTGTCCTGATTTGCCCGTCGTCTTCAGCCTGCCTCGAACCGCGGTAGAACACCAACAGCGTCAATTCTTCCCGGCGCCCAGCCTCGCTACGCTGAACTGCGCCCCGGCAAACAGAATCAGCCCCGAAACATACGCCCATAAGAGTAGACCCACCGAGACGTAAAACGGGCCATAGAGCAGATTCAGGTCGAGATGCGGCAGCACGGCGACGAAGACCAGCTTCGCTGCCAGCCATACGATCCCGGTTACGATGGCGGTGCGCAGAACCGGCCGCCACGGAACCTTCCGATTGGGCAAAATCCAGTAAATGGAGAAGAAAAATAAAATCGACGCCACGCCGGTCGAGGTGGCAAGCCACGCGTAGCTCACGGTGTTGAAGAGTACGTTGTCGGTGTGATGGAAAAAGACCACGGTGAGAAAATGCTGCATCCCCAGGTTCAGCAGGATGCTTCCCATCCCCAGGCCCACCATCAGGAGGGCCAGCCCGAAGGCGACGGTTTGATTGAAAAGATAGTTGCGGCTTTTGGCCACGCCCCAAGCCTGGTTGAGCGCCACCTCGAGGGGGAGGAAGATGCCGGTGCAGGAGATGAGGATCATGACCAGCGAAATAGCCTGCACGCCGTGACGCGACGACAGGGCCGCCGCGGCTTCGATGTTCGTTGCCAGCCAGTTGGGCTGCCGGGTATACGAGGGCAGAAAGTAGTTGACCATGTCGTTCACCACATCCACCATGGCCAGCGAGTGAAAGACCTTCAGCGCCAGCGTGTACAGCAGCACCACGAATGGGATGAACGAGAGAATGGCGTTGGCGGATACGCTGAAGGCGTAAGTGTGCACCTCGCTGTCCAGCAGGTAGGCGATGAGCGCTTTGCCGTCGCTGCGCCAGTGGCGCCACTTGGACTTTGGGGTCGGCTCTAGAGCGTCGACGGTTCCGGCCACTTCGATGGTCTCGCCGGAAGCTGTGGAATGGGACAGCTCAGCCAAGAGCGACTCCCCGTGCGGGTGTTGGAATTTGCGGGCGGCTTAACCGCGCCAAACGCCTCATTTGGAAGACGAGTGTTGCTCTTAGGATAGACCGCCGGGCCACCTGGAAGTGGGCAAGCCCGCGCTTGCCGGTACGCAGTGCGCCGCGCCGCGGTTCCCTGACCGGAGGGCCGAGGAGGCATGGCGGAAGTGAAGGAAATCCCTCGCCGTTCCCCGTTTTTGGACGTAACTTGCTGTGATGGTTGGATTTGGTCAGGGTCATGGGTGTTCCCGGCGACATTTCTCGGGCTCCCGTTGCGATGGTTTGCCGCTGCGCAGCTTGGTGAGCGCCCATCGCGCCGCACTGCGCAGGCCCTCGTCGGCGTCCGCAACCCATGCCTCGAGCGGCGCCACAAATTTGCCCAGGCCGCTGTTGCCCATGGCAATGGCCAAGTTGCGGCGGAGACCCGAAAACCCCGCCCTCCGCACCGGCGATCCATTGAAGCGCGCCTCGAACTCCGCTTCGTCCATCGCCGCCAGCCACGCGAGCGCTGGATTCACCAGCTCCGCGCGCGTTTCCAGTTCCGGGTCCGCGGCCAGCGTTGCGTCGCGGAGCGCTTTCCCGTTCCAGGGGCAAACGTCCTGGCAAATGTCGCAGCCGAAGACCTGGCGGCCCATACGTTCCATCAGCTCTTCCGCGATGCGGCCTTTGTGCTCGATGGTCAGGTAGGAGATGCAGCGCGCCGCGTCCATCTGATAAGGCGCAATGAGGGCGCCAGTCGGGCAGGCGTCGATGCAGCGGCGGCAGGTCCCGCATCGGTCGGGAATCAATCCCCGCAGCGGCGCCGGCGCTTCCACCGTAGGCGCTTTTTCGTTTTGGACAGGCAGTGACGTAAGAAGAACCGCCAAGAACCCGAACGACCCCAGCGTTGGGTGAATCAGACAGGTGTTTTTCCCCGTCCAGCCAAGGCCCGCAGCCGTGGCCAGGGCGCGCTCCACCACCGGACCGGTATCGACGTACGCCCGGGATCGAAATTCGCCGAGTTCGGCATGCAGGCGGGCATCGAGCGCTTTGAGCCGTTTGAGCAGCGCCTTGTGATAGTCGCTGGGTCGACGCGCGCCGCGTTCGTCCCGGCGGCCCGTCCACGCGTAGCGGGCGATCCAGCCGGCATCCGGATCGGCGGGCATCGTCGAGAGCGGCTGCGCCCGGTCATAGGGCGCAAAACAGACCAGCGCCGAGCGCGCCCAGGGAAATGGCTCCCCCACGCGCGCCCGTAGTAGTTCGCCATTCTCCGCCCGCCGCTCCAGATAGCGCATCGTGCCCGCGCGGCCCGCATCGAGCCAGGCTTCGAAGCGGGCGCCGTCCCGCGCTTCCTCAGCGTAAGGCAAGGCGACTAGGCCGGCCTCGGCGAAACCGGCCTCGAGCGCCAGCGAGCGCGCCAAACCCTGCGCCATGTCGCGCGCATGTTCATGGGGCAATGCACGGGGCAAGCCGCTGCTGTGGTCAGGCGCCGGAGCTTGCGTGGACTGGACTGCCTGGGACATCGAGTTAGTGACGCGGCCGGCTCGTCTTCCGCGCGCGGCGCAGTTCCTCCCAGTCTTTTTCCGTCTGATCGGCGTACCGGGCCCCGAATTTCACCAGGGCTTGGACGAAGGCGTCGCCGGAGCCTATGTAGCCGGCGATCACGAGGGGGTCGCCAGAGCGGGCGTGGCCCCGCGCCAGCAGTTCGCCGCACACTTCTGCGTAGGCCGTCAAGCCGCCGCCGGCCAGGTCGCCAATCTCGATGGACCCCTTGTGGTCGTTGAGCTGGCGCACCAGGAAATGGCGGTGTCCGATGTGCGTCCAGCCCAGAAACGGGTCCGACTGCATCTCGATGGCGCGCTGGCCCTCGGCTACGCGCTGGCCGTTGTGAGCAGGCGCGTGAGCATCGGGCAGATAGGGAGCGTAAGCCGAAGCGGTCTCCTCCTTGACCTGCAGGAAGAGCGGATCGCCGGCTCCGTTGCCTTCGAAATAGATGCAATAGTCGCGCAAACCCACCGACCCCGTGCCGACTACTTTGAAGGCTACGTCCGCCACGCGATAGCAAGACAACAGGTGCTGCCGCTGCGGTTCGAGCGTGGCGCGGTAGGGCGTGAGCGAGGCCAGCACCGCCGAGGCGCGCGCGCCGGAGACGCGGGTGAGCATCGGCTTCGCTTCCTTGAAGCGGCGGGGCGCCCCGGGTTTGGACGCGGCGGTCGTAGTCAGTTGCTCGAGCGTGTGCTGGGGGGTGGCGCGCTCGGCCTTGACCAGCGCCTCATGCACCGGTTTGGCCATGCCCATGCGATGCACCTGATAGCGGCTCACTTCCAAGCGAGGCATGGGAGCGAATTCGCGCATCAAGGCCGCGTAGCGCCCCATGCACGCGGCAACTGCCTCCGCCGCTGTGCCTTGTTTGTGTCCCGCCGCGCGGCCGGCGACCACCAGCGAAGCCGCCATCCGCTTCAGGTCCCACTCGAAAGGTCCGCGGATCGTCTCATCGAAATCGTTGATGTCGAAGACCAGCCGTCCGTCCGGCGCGGCGTAGGCGCCCAGGTTGCGCACATGCGCGTCGCCGCAGAGCTGGCTCACAATGCCCGTATTCGGCGTCATCGCCAGGTCCGCCGCCATCACCGGCGCTGCGCCGCGAAAGTAAGCGAAGGGCGACTCGGCCATCAGTTCGTATTTGAGCTTGACCAGCGCGGGCACGCGGCCCTGCATCGACCGGGCAAGCAGCGCCAGCGCAGGCAACGGCCGCACCTTCGCGTCCAGCGCGTCGTGTTCGTGGCGGCCCACCTGCTTGCGCCTCGCCTGGCCCAGCTTGCGCCGCTCTTCCGGTGTTGCCCAGTGCATAGAGCGCACCATACACCCTCGGCCGGGAAGGCGCAAAGCGGGCAGCGGGGTGATTTACACTAATGTCTTCAGAGTTCGCGCCCTTGTCCTTTTCACCCGCAGGCCCGGAGGAGGAATATCCTTTGACGCGAGCAGCCGTCCTTCTTGTTTCCGTTTTTGCCGCCTTGTCTCTCGCCGTTCCCCCCGCTCCCGCTCAAACCTCCGCCAAGCCTCTCACCGTCGAAGCCATTTTTGCTCATGGACGGCTGATTGGCAGCCCGCCCGAACAGCTCACCTGGTCGCCGGACGGCAAGCACCTTACCTATTTGGATGGTGGCGAGCTCATCGATCTCGATCCCGGCACGGGAAGACCCCACGTGCTGGTGAGCCGCGCCAAAATGACCCCGCTGGGCGGCGCTGACGGTTCGGAGCGCGACCGCGACCATCGCCAGCGCTACAACTTGGGCAGCTACTTTTGGTCGCCGGACTCCACCCACCTGCTTTTCGACTCGAGCGGCGAGCTTTGGTACTACGATCTGCGCAACGGAACCGGTCTGGAGATCGGCCAATCCGGCATGGCAGCGGGCGACGATCCCAAGTTTTCTCCCAACGGCGAATTCGTTTCCTTCATCCGCAATCATGGCCTCGCCTTGATCCCTCTGCGCACGGCGGGCTCGCCCACCACCCAGGTCGCGCCCGCGCCCAGTCCCGCCGCCAACAACGGCCAGGTGCTGCTGAATGGCGAGGTGGACTGGGTTTACGAAGAGGAGCTGGACGTACGCAGCAACTACTTCTGGTCGCCCGATTCGCGTCATATCGCCTATCTGCAGATGAACGAAACCAACGTGCCCCTGTATCCGCTCGTCGACTTGCTTCCCACCCACGCCACCGTGAGCTTCCAGGCCTACCCGCAACCTGGCGACGCCAACCCCGACGTCCGCGTCGGGGTGGTGAGCGCGCATGGTGGCCGAACCGACTGGGTCAGGCTGCCCTTTCAGGCCGGACAGGACTACATTCCTCGCTTCGGCTGGGTAGACGAAAAGACGCTTTGGATTGAAGTGCTGACCCGCGACCAAAAGCACCGCCAGATTTACTTCGTCGACCCGTCTTCCGGCGAGGGGCGCCTGGAGCTTGAAATCAGCGACGACAAGTTTCTCGACGAGAACTACGACGTCTCCGTGGGCGACGGCAATATCGTGCTCACCGGCTGGACCAGCGGCTACAACCAGCTTTATCTCTACAGCTACAACAAGGCCCACCCCACCGCATCCGCGGCCAAGCTGGAACGGCAACTGACCACTGGGGATTTCGAGGTGGGACAAGTTTACAAGGTCGATCACAAAAACAAGCTCATCGACTACGCCTCCAACCAGGGCAATCCGCTGGACCAGCAGGTATGGGAGGTGAGCTTCGACGGGGTAAGCAAGCAGTTGAGCGCCGGCGCGGGATTTCACGAAGCCAACTTTTCTCCCCAGGGCGAGGCGTTTGCGGACACGCAGTCTACGCTCATGGAGGCTCCCGTGATGAGTCTCTGCCAGAGCGCGGGCAAGTGCGGCGTCTTTTGGCAAACGCATGCCCTGGGTCCGTATCGTTTGCGCGCGCCTGAGCAGCTTGAAGTGAAAGCGCAGGATGGCGCAATCTTGTACGCCACGCTGCAACTGCCCGAAGATGCTTCGGACCCTCTGCCGCGGGCGAGCGTTCCATTGATTGTGAATCCCTACGGAGGGCCTGGCCAGCAGAGCGTCGCCGACCGCTGGAGCGACAGCCTGCTCTTCGATGAACTGCTCGCCGAGCATGGATTTGCTGTTCTCCACGCTGACAACCGCGGAATGAGCGGGCGCGGGCGCGCCTTTGCGCAAGCCGCGTACCATGGCTTCGGACCGGTGCAGCTCGAAGACCAGTTGACCGTGGTGGATGATGTGCTGGACAAACACCCGGAGCTCGATCCCAAGCGGCTGGGCTGGTGGGGTTGGAGCTGGGGTGGCACATTCACGCTCTATGCAATGACCCACTCCGACCGGTTCCGCGCCGGGGTCGCCGTGGCTCCGGTCACCGACTGGCGCGACTACGATTCGATCTATACCGAGCGCTATTTGAGCGAGCCCGCCGTGTTTCCCTCGGGATACCACGATTTTTCGGTGGTGAATTCGGCCGCCAATCTTAAAGGCCGCCTGCTGCTGGTACACGGAACCGGCGACGACAACGTCCACATCGAGAACACGGCGCAATTCGTCCAGGCTCTGATCGAGGCGGGCATTCCCTACGATCTGCAGATTTTCCCGGGGAAGACACACTCCATCAGCGGTCCCGATGTGCGAACGGCGCTGTACAAGCGGATCCTGTCCCAATTCGAGCAATATTTGATGCCGCCCGTCGCTTCGGCATCCCCGGCGCCGTAAGCGGGGAAACCCGCTCGCGCGTGTAAACGCTTGATCTTTTCCTGGTTGCCCCCGGCGTCGCGCCGGCGCGGGCGGATGCCCACGAAGCGCAAAAACAGATTGGGTGGATTTTCGCTCGCGCCGGGCGTCTCCTGAAAGACGCGCCGGCTCAAACCTCGTGGTGCTTAAAGAGGTCATCCTTCTCGCTGCAAGAGCAGTTGGAGCACTCCAGGCAGCACACCAACAGGATGGCCACACCCGCCGTCACCACCACCGCGAGAACGCCTCCATTGTCCACTAGCCAATGTATGAAGGTATGCATAACGAGTCTGTTAAACCGCCCCGGGAACCACTCCGGAATCGCGCCGCCTGCCCCCGGCCGCGCTCCCGGAATATCAATTATGACGCTCCGTTTGGTTCCCGGGTTTATTATCGCGTTTTCGACGGGATTTTGCTCCCTTTTTTTTGAAGCGGGGAAGGCATTCCTCTCACCCTCTGCGCCGGGGTGGTTCGACTGGCCGGCGGCCTCTCGAAATTGCGAAAACCGGAAAGCGGGCTCCCCGGTAGCGAGGAAATGTAACCCGCTCATTCCATTGAGGATCTCAGCATGCACGGCAGGCACGGAATCTTCGACCACATTCTCTTTGCGCTCCTCCTGGTCGTGCCGCTGGTCGAGTGGCGCTGGACCTGGCCGCGGTATCTTGCCCGGCTGGCCAGCGGCGGACCCGGCGTGCGCTGCCGGTTTTACCGCGCCCTGGTTGTCAGCGAGTGGGCGCCGGTGCTTTGCCTGCTTGGCTTTTGGGCCGCGGGCGGCCGTCCGTGGTCGCGATTGCTGCTGGCCGGTTCGACACCCTTGCGGATCGGGCTGGGCCTCGGCGCGGCGCTTCTGCTCACCGGCGTTTTGCGCCTCCAGCGGCGATGGGTCCTCGCGCAGCCCGCGCGCCTGGAGCGCCTTCGGCCCAGGCTCCTCTACGCCGAGCCGCTGCTCCCGCATACGCAAGCCGAATGGAAACTCTTCCGTGTCGTCTCCGTCACTGCGGGCGTATGCGAGGAAGTTCTCTTTCGTGGCTTCCTGCTTTGGTATCTCGCGGTATGGACCGGCCCGGCGACGGCGGTGATTCTAAGCTCGTTGCTCTTCGGCGCCGGGCACGTGTACCTCGGCTTTGATCAAGCGCCCAAAACCGCCCTCGCCGGGCTCGTCTTCGCCATCATCGCCGTTGGCTCAGGATCGTTGTGGCCGGCCATTCTGCTCCACGCCGCCATCGACTGGAATTCCGGAGATCTCGGGTTTCGGGCGCTGAACCTATAACACTTCTCCTTCTGCGGTATACCGAAGCCGGGAACTCAACGGTCGATTCCTTCAAAGAATCACTACCTTCGATGGAGAATTTCTGTTTCGCAACTTCTGGAGGCGATTAAGCAAGCTGACCGAGCTGCTGCCAAAAGGTTGTCAAGCCCTCCGCCCCCCGCACCCAACCCCATCCCGGTGTCCACGTTCTCACGTCGTCACGGAGCGCGGGCGATTGGCACGGCGGTCCATGGGGTCGGATCTGCGGCATGCCATGTACTTTTCAGTTACCCTCCCCCCTACCCCCTACCTCTTTTGAGGTTAAGTGCTTTGTTTGCAATCACTTATACTATTCAGTACTGGCCCTAAATTCTTGATAATAAAGGGGTTAGATCCTAAGATCGTCAATCATAAGGACTTACGGTCCATATTTGGACGTTTTGCCCCGCTTTCGGTGCAGCCTCAGGCAGAGGCTAGCCGCGAAGGGCTGCAAGGCAGAGGCAAAAAGCAAGCGGCCCGAGGACGGCGGCCGTGCCTAGCCACCCTTCCCGAGCCGCTCCGTCTCCGAAGAGGGACCCACCCAGTCCTGCTACCTAAAACTATTTTAGCGATTTGGCGGAATTAACCGGCAAGGTTAGGAAGAAAAATCTTCCGTCTGGAATGAGGGGATGTGCGGCGGTGGCTAGTGGGTGAGTTGCGCCAGCGGCTTGGGAGGCGGTACGCATTCCGCAAGGTCAAGAGCGCCAGACTGTTTAAAGGCGTTCGGCCCGTGGATGCGCTCCCTATCCACTGCGTAGGTCATTGATTTGAAGGGCTGGCAGGCGAGGCGGGGCTTGAACCCACAACCCCCGGCTTAGAAGGCCGGTGCTCTATCCAGTTGAGCTACTCGCCCGCGCTCCCTCATTTTAGCCTTCAAACCGGGGTTGCGGGAGAGGCAGCGCCGGGAAATGAGCCCGCAACCACCTCGCGCAAATAACGGACCACCGTCATTTCAGCCCAGTGCCTGTCATTCCCTCTAGCGCGGGAGAGAAAGGCGCAGTGGCCCCCGTGGCGGGTCTCGATAAAGACAATGTGCGGGTTGGCCAGAAGGCGGGCTCTGGTCGCGGGAAAAAGGCGAATAAAAGGATCGTCCTGGGCGCAAAGAATCAGCGTGGGAATCGCAATCCGGTCCACCACGCGGGCGCTGGCGGCGCGAAAGTAATAATCGTCGGCGTCGCGGAAGCCGCAGTAGCGGGCCACGATCTTGTCATCGAACTCGCGGATGGAGCGGATGGGTCCGACGCCCGCGGTCCGGTAAATGTTGGGAAATAATGCCGCTTTACGCCGGAAGCGCCGCATCAGGCCGCGGAGAAAACGCGCCTCGTAGAGGCGGTTGGCCGGCTCGTGCAGAGCATCGGCGCAGGCAGCCAGGTCGATGACGGGACAAACCGCGGCCACGGCGAGGAGCGGCGGCCGTTTGCCCCACTCGCCGGCGAGCTTGAGCACCAGGTTGCCGCCCATGGAGTAGCCTACCAGCGCGATGCTTTCGAGCCCCATCCGCGCCGTAAAATGACGCGCCACCGCGCCCACGTCGGCCGATAGGCTGGAGTGATAAAGCGTGGGCGTCAGCGCT
>JASHTU010000361.1 GCA_030040395.1 Acidobacteriaceae bacterium | reverse complement strand
GGGACGGACGATATCGGAGGGGTAGACGTGTGCGCCGGTGACGAATTCGCGTCCATTGGCCTTAGGGAGGGGCGTCCCAGCGATCTTCCAATCGGCTGCTGGAGTAAGGCTTTCATCGCCGGAGACAATTTTGACCAGCTTGTCGCCATGGGTTAATTCGCCGTAGCCGAGCGACTGACCGGAGCGGGGATCGGTGACTTTACCGTCGGCGGCGGTGAGCGTTGATGGCTTCACATGACAGCGGCGGCCGGCTTCTTCCAATAACATTTGGCGGGCGGCCGCGGCCATGGTGCGCAACTGGGGGCCCATGGTAGGGGTGGTCCGGCTGCCAAAGGTGCCCATGTCATAGGGCGTGAGAGCAGTGTCGCCCATGATCATTTTGATGGAATCAAAGGGCGCGCGCAGCTCTTCGGCGACTTGCTGGGCCAGCGAGGTGCGGATGTTCTGGCCGACTTCAACCTTGCCGGTAAAGACCGTGACGCGGCCATCTGCGGCGATGTGCAGCCAGGCGCTCAGATCCTTGGGCAGTTCGTGGCTGCCGAAAGCCCGACCGGCCTCTTGCGTCCATGCCGGCCTGGCGGCGAGTCCGACAAAGAGTCCACCGCCGAAGAGTTTCAAGAAGTCGCGGCGATGGATCTCGAGGACGCCCGAGGGATTCCAGGCGCCGCCATCAAAAAACTCGCGTTCGAACTCGGTGCGCAGCGTCATGGGGTTGGCCCCTCTTCTGCCGGAAGCGGAGACTGCATGCCCGCGGCGCGGCGGATGGCGGCGAGGATGCGTGGATAGGTTCCGCAGCGGCAGACGTTGCCGTTCATCGCCATCACAAGCTCATCGTGGCTGGGATGGGGAGTTGCGCGCAGCAGGGAAGTGGCGCTGAGGATCATGCCGGGCGTGCAGTAGCCGCACTGGAGCGCGCCTTCATCCAGGAAGGCCTGCTGCACGGGGCTGAGTTTGCCGTTTTGCTCCACGCCCTCGATGGTGACGACCTCGGCGCCGGCGGCCGAGGACGCGGGAGTGAGGCAGGAGCGGACAGCGCGGCCGTTAAGGAGCACGGTGCACGCGCCGCACTGACCCTCGCCGCAGCCGTACTTGGTTCCCGTCAGGTGGAGGTGGTTGCGCAGGACGGACAGGAGCGACTCATCGGATGGAGCATCGACAGGGAGCCGGGCGCCGTTGACGTTGAGAACAAAGTTTCCCATTCCAACCTCCGCGGAAGGCGGGCTGGGTCAACCGTACAGACCAAGCATAGCGCAGTTGCGGTTTCGCGGGCCGAAATAGGACCCGTTGCGCTGCGCAACCTTGAAAAGCGGAAGCGGATGTGTGTACACTGGAGCATATAGGACCAAAATAGTCCTATATTCTTGTAACCGCTCACCCGGTGGGTCATCCAATCGGGTAGGGATGCGGGCAGGGGCGGAGGCGGGTAGGGCGGTAGATCGGCCGTCCGGTTTTTTCAGCCCGTCCACGATCGAGCTGAGGTGATGATGAGCACCAGTGTAGAAACAATTCGGGATCTTGCGCAACAGGAGTACAAGTGGGGATTCGTCACCAAGATCGACGAGGACCGTGTTCCGAAGGGGCTCAACGAAGACATTGTGCGGGTGATTTCGGCGCGCAAGGGTGAGCCGGAGTTCATGCTCGAGTGGCGGCTGAAGGCGCTGCGCCATTGGCAGTCGCTGGAGCGCAAGGAGGCGGAGCCGAAGTGGGCCAACATTACGTATGGGCCCATCGATTACCAGGACATCGTCTATTATTCGGCGCCCAAGCAGAAGCCGGCGCTCGACAGCCTGGAAAGCCTCGACCCGGAGATTTTGCGCACCTATGAGAAGCTGGGCATTCCGCTGGAAGAGCAGAAGCGGCTGGCTGGGGTGGCAGTGGACGCGGTGTTCGACAGCGTTTCGGTGGCCACTACCTTCAAGGGCAAGCTGGCGGAGATGGGCGTGATTTTCTGCTCGTTTTCCGAAGCGGTGCAGAAGCATCCTGACCTGGTGCGCAAGTATCTGGGATCCGTGGTCCCGTACACCGATAATTTTTTTGCCTCGCTCAACGCCGCCGTCTTTACCGATGGGTCGTTTGTCTACGTCCCCAAGGGCGTGCGGTGCCCCATGGAGCTCTCCACTTACTTCCGCATCAACGCCGCGGAGACGGGCCAGTTCGAACGCACGCTGATCGTGGCCGACGAAGGCGCTTACGTGAGCTACCTGGAGGGCTGCACGGCGCCCATTCGCGACGAGAACCAGTTGCACGCCGCGGTGGTGGAGCTGGTGGCGCTGGACAATGCGCAGATCAAGTATTCGACGGTGCAGAACTGGTATCCGGGAGACAAGGAAGGGCGCGGGGGAATTTATAACTTTGTGACCAAGCGCGGCAAGTGCGTGGGCGTGAACGCGAAGATTTCGTGGACGCAGGTGGAGACCGGCTCCGCGATTACCTGGAAGTATCCGAGCTGCATTCTGCAAGGCGACAACTCGGTGGGCGAGTTTTACTCCGTGGCGCTGACCAACAATCGCCAGCAAGCCGACACGGGGACAAAGATGATCCACATCGGCAAGAACACGCGCAGCACCATCGTGACCAAGGGCATTTCCGCGGGGCGCGGGCAGAACACCTACCGCGGCCAGGTGAAGATTATGAAGAGCGCGACGGGCGCGCGCAACTACACGCAGTGCGATTCGCTGCTCATTGGCGAGCACTGCGGGGCGCACACCTTCCCGTATATCGATGTAAGAAACTCGACGGCGCGGATGGAGCACGAGGCGTCGACCTCGCGGATCGGCGAAAACCAGCTCTTCTACCTGCGCCAACGGGGGCTGAAGACCGAAGAGGCGGTCTCGATGATCGTGAACGGATTCTGCAAAACCGTGTTCCGCGAGCTGCCCATGGAGTTTGCGGTGGAAGCGCAGAAGCTGCTGGGCGTGAGCCTGGAAGGCAGCGTGGGGTAAACGACAGCGAGTCGGGGAGTCGGCGGGCAGCAAATTTAGCGAGTGGTTGAGCGAAAAAGTTTGAAGTGCGGAGAAAACGAATAATGGCTTTACTGGAGATTGAAGATTTGCACGCGTCGGTGGATGGGCACGAGATTTTGAAAGGCGTGAATCTGACCCTGAACGCGGGCGAGGTGCATTCCATCATGGGCCCGAACGGCTCAGGCAAGAGCACACTGGCGCAGGTGCTGGCGCGGCGCGAGACCTACGCGGTGACGCAGGGCCGCGTTCTTTATGACGGCAAGGACCTGCTGGGGATGAAGCCGGAAGAGGCGGCGTGCGAAGGTCTGTTCTTGGCGTTTCAGTATCCGGTGGAGATTCCCGGCATCGGCAACGCCTATTTTCTGCGCACGGCCATGAATGCGATTCGCAAATATCGCGGCGAGGACGAGCTGGACGCGATGGACTTTCTGCCCGTTTTTCGCGAGCGGCTTAAGCTGCTGGAGATGGACGATGCGCTGATGAACCGCTCCGTGAATGAAGGCTTTTCCGGGGGCGAAAAGAAGCGCAACGAGATTCTGCAGATGGCGATGCTGGAGCCGAAGCTGGCCATTCTGGACGAGACCGATTCCGGACTGGACATTGACGCGCTGAGAATTGTGGCGCACGGCGTGAACGCGATGCGTTCGCGGGAACGCGCGTTTCTGGTGATCACGCATTACCAGCGGCTGCTGGATTTCATCGTTCCCGATTTCGTTCACGTGTTGGTGGAGGGAAAGATCGTGCGCTCCGGCGGGCCCGAGCTGGCGCTGGAACTCGAAGAAAAGGGCTACGGCTGGACCGAAGCGCAGGCGCAGCCGGCATGAGCGGCGCGATCGAGGCAGAGATGAGGCGGGAGACGATGGCGACAGTCGCCAAACCAATGGACAATTATCTCGAGGCCTACGGCGAGTTGCGCGCGCTCGAGCGGCGCGAACCGGAGTGGATGCGAAATCTGCGCGATGAGGCGTGGGAGCTGTTTCGCGAGAAGGGATTTCCCACCACGCACGACGAAGATTGGCGGTTCACCAGCGTAGCGGCGCTGGCGCGGACCCCCTTCCGACGCGCGGCGAGCCATGCGGCGGTTACTGCGAAGCAGATCGAAGCGCACCGGCTCGACGGCTCCGCGTGCCGGCTGGTGTTTGTCAACGGGCGTTTTGCGCCGGGGATCTCCGATGCGCGCAGCCTTCCGGCGGGACTGGAAATATGCTCTCTGGCGCGGGCGCTGGACTGCGGCATGGAAGGATGCGCTCCGACGGGAATCGAGCAGCAACTGGGTGGTTACGCCGACGTGCATCGCGATGTGTTTGTGGCGCTCAACACCGCGCTGTGGGAAGACGGCGCGTATCTGCGCATCCGGCGCGGAGCGGCGATCAAGCAGCCGGTGCACCTGCTTTACGTCACGGCGAGCGGCGACGAGGCCAGGATGATCCATCCCCGCACCCTCGTGATCGTCGAAGACGCCAGCCAGGTTGCGGTGGTTGAGGATTACGTGTCGCTGGGCGAAGGCGCGGCGATGTGCAACTCCGTCACGGAGCTCGTGGCCGGCCAGGATGCGGCGGTTTCGCATTACCTGGTGGAGCGCGAAAACCTTGCCTCCTTCAATCTCTCCACGCTGCGCGTGGAGCTGGGGCGCGGCGCGCGTCTGGCTTCGCACTCCATGCTGCTGGGGGGCGGACTGGTGCGCAACAATGTGCATCCGGTGCTTGCCGGCGAGGGCGCGGAGTGCCTGGTCAACGGCCTGTTCGTGGGCGAGGGCCGACAGCACCTGGACAACTACATGCTGGTGGAGCACGCCAAGCCGCAGGGAAGCAGCCGCCAGTTTTATAACGGCATTCTCGACGAGCAGGCGCACGGCGTGTTTCACGGGCGCATCGTGGTGCACCCGGACGCGCAAAAGACCGACGCCAAGCAGACCAATCGCAATCTGTTGCTTTCCGATGAGGCGCGCATCGACACCAAGCCGCAGTTGGAGATCCACGCCGACGACGTGAAGTGCACGCATGGCGCGACCATCGGCCAGATTGAAGAGGAGGCGCTGTTTTATCTGCGGTCGCGGGGTCTCGACGAGGTTGCCGCGCGCAACCTGCTGCTTTACGCCTTCGCCGCCGAATGCCTGGAGCGCATGCACGAAGCGCCGGCGCGGGCCTTCGCCGAGGCCTTGATCCGGAAGCGCCTGCTGGAAATGGCGCGGCGCGCGCACCCCGCGGCAAGGCTTGCGGACCAGGACGAGAAAGCGCAGAACTGGGAGGAAGTGGGATGACAACGCTGGCCCATAGGCCGATTTCCGAACCGCTGCAAGAGGCTTCAGCGCAAGAAGCCGCCGTTCCGGGTGCGGGCTTTCCCGATGTCGAAAAGATTCGCCGGGATTTCCCGATTCTGAGTCAGCGCGTTCACGGCCACCGGCTGGTGTATCTCGATAACGCGGCCACTTCGCAAAAACCACGCGCGGTAATTCGCGCCATCACGCAGTATTACGAAACGGACAACGCCAACATCCATCGCGGCGTCCACACGCTCTCAGTGCGCGCGACCGAGGCGCACGACGCGGCGAGGCGCACCGTGCAGACCTTCCTTCACGCCGCCGATGCGCGCGAAATTATCTTCGTGCGCGGGGCGACCGAAGCCATCAACCTTGTGGCGCAGAGCTACGGTCGCGCCCACCTGGCGGCCGACGACGAAGTGCTGATTACAGCCATGGAGCACCACTCGAATATCGTGCCGTGGCAGATTTTGTGCGAGGAAAAGCAGGCGCGGTTGCGCGTGGCGCCCATCGACGACCGCGGCGAATTGCGGATGGAGGAATTCGAGAAGCTCATCGGGCCCCGCACCCGC
>JASHTU010000360.1 GCA_030040395.1 Acidobacteriaceae bacterium | reverse complement strand
CTATCGCCGCATGCAGTTCGGGTTGAGGGTTGACTATTAACGCGATTCCGGAGATGCTCTGTCCAGCTTGAGCAGCAGCCCATCGTTGCGGCTGCCTCGCGGTCTGCTCGCAGATTTCCGGATCACTGCTCACGTTTGTTCCAAATCGGGCCGAGACAACGTGGCGCGGATTTTGTGGTCGTCATGTCTTCCAGTTGCGGAGATTTGGACCATGGCGAGTGTGCGGCGATGGGCGTGAGCCAGCTATCGTGAACCCCCTATCGCGATTGCTCGTGCGTCGCGGAGTAGGCGCGCAAGAATGCCTTCACCGCCGCCCGAATCCGTCTCTGGTTTTCCCGAGGTGAAAAGCGTTCGCGAAGTCCTAAAACCTTCCAGCGAACGTGGCCGCTGGTGATCAGGGCGAAGAGGTGTTCCGCCATGAGGCGAGGATCCTCCTTCATAAGGCGCCCGCGCTTGATTTGTTCCTTGAGATAACGGCTCAATTCCTCCTGGGCCCGGCATGGCCCCGATTCGTAGAAGCGCTGCGCGAGTTCGCGAAATCGCTCTGCTTCCATGCTCACCACGCGCAAAAGGCGAATCTGCTCATCGGCGAGCGCAATGCGCAGAACCCGCGCGCCGAATTCCATCAGCGTCTCTTCAACTGGACCGTCGACGGGGAGCGCCGTAAGGATCTCTTGAAATACCGCCTCCATGCGGCGCTCCAGCACGGCGATGAAGAGGTCGTGCTTGGTGGGAAAACGGCAATACAAGGTTGTCTTCGAACAATTTGCGCGCTGGGCGATCTCGTTGGTGCTGGCCCCTTCAAACCCATGCTCGAGGAAAACCTCAGTGGCCGCGTCAAGAAGCGCTGCAACCCGCTCTTCATCGAGCCGCAAATTGCCTGACGCGGTTCCCTTGCATCCATCGGCTTCCGGTTTTGACGTTTTCATGCTTCCTCTTGGTTGCGGCGCCCGATCTTTCTGAATCTCCCCATGCAGGGACGCATCTTTAGATGCAGTACAGTACCACATGGTATCGTACGCCGGATTTCAGCTCGTCTCGCAATCCGCTTCGTTGTCGCCACTCCATCTGCCAGGAGGTTATTCGATGCAGAGCCCCGTTTCGACCATGACCGGAAGTAGGAATTTGCAGGTTATTCTACAGTACGCGGCAAGCGCCGCGCTCGCAGCCCTGGTAAGCGCCGGCGCGGCAGGATGCGGCAGCGTTGAAGCGAAGTCAGCCGCCGCCGTTCCAGAGCCCATGCCTGTCTCCGTAGTCGAAGTTCGGCAAAGCAACGTGGCCCTCAGCAGCAATTGGGTCGGCACACTCGATGGCTTCGTCAACGCGCAGATCCAGCCGCAAGTGAGCGGTTACCTGATCCGCCAGAATTATCGGGAGGGCGCTCCGGTGGGCAAGGATCAGGTCCTGTTTCAGATCGACCCGCGCCCCTTTCAGGCCGTCGTCGATCAGGCGCAGGCGCAGGTTGCGCAAGCGCAGGGACAGCTTGCCGAGGCGCAGGCGCAGCGCGGCCTGGCACAGATCAACCTGAAGCGCGACACGCCGCTTGCGCAGGCCCGGGCGATTGCGCAGAGCCAGCTCGACAACGATAAGCAAATGGCCGCGCAGGCGGATGCGGCCGTTGCCGCCGCTGCAGGCGCCGTCAGCGCCGCCCAGGCCGCGCTGACCACGGCCAACCTGAACCTGGGATTTACTCAGGTCCGGTCGCTCGTTGGCGGCGTCGCGGGTCAAGCCACTACGCAGGTGGGCAATCTTGTCACCCCTCAGTCGGTCCTCACATCGGTTTCGCAACTCGACCCCATCAAGGTCTACTTTTCGATCAGCGATGCGGAATACCTTGCCCTCACTCAACGCGCCCACCAGGCAGGGGGCGATCTGCTGAGCGGGCATTCCGACCTTCCCCTGACCTTGACGCTTGCCGATGGCTCGGCCTGGCCGTATAAGGGGCGCATCGTTTGGGTCGACCGGCAGATGAACCAGCAAACCGGGGCCATTCGCATTGCAGCTACATTTCCGAATCCGGGCGATGTACTGCGGCCGGGTCAATTCGGCCGCGTAAGCGCCGAGACGGAGATTCGCCAAAATGCGCTCGTGGTCCCGCAAATGGCGGTCCAGGAGCTGCAAGGCATTGAGCAGGTTTATATCGCCGGACCGAATCGCCGGGTGCATGTGGTCAACGTCACGCTCGGCCCGCAGGCCGGGGCCGACTGGATCGTTAGCGCGGGTTTGCGCCCCGGTCAGCTGGTGATCACCAGCAATCTGCAGAAGCTCCGGGAAGGCGCGCCAGTCAGTCCGCATGAGATCTCCGCGGAGGCTGCGATTCAGACATCAAGCCCGACGGGCGGGAGGTGAGCCATGTCTAAATTTTTCATTCGCCGGCCCATTGTGGCCATCGTTATCGCCATCATCACCGTCATTGTCGGGGTCGTTTCCATGCTGACCCTGCCGACATCGCAATATCCAGACATCGTGCCGCCGGAAATTATGGTGCAGGCCACGTATCCGGGCGCTGACGCCAAGACCCTGGCGCAGGCCGTGTCAACGCCGATCGAGCAGCAGATGAATGGCGTCGACAACATGCTTTACATGTATTCGATGAATGCCAACAACGGGCAGGCGACCGTCTACGTGGATTTCGACGTCAAGACCAACCCCGATACCGATCAGGTGCTCTCGCAGCTTCGCGTTTCGCAGGCGCAGTCGCAATTGCCTCCGGAGGTCAACACCGCCGGACTTGTGGTGCAGAAGTCTCTGACATCCCCGCTGATGCTCATCGGACTGTCCTCGCCCGGCAACCGCTACGACGCCGATTTCCTCACCAATTACGCCATCGTCAATCTACAGGATGAACTGACCCGAGTTCCCGGTGTGGCGCGCATCCAGGTTTTCGGCGGGCAGTACGCGCTCCGGGTATGGGTAAATCCCGATCAGCTTGCAAAACTTGGCGTCACCGCAACCGATGTGATCAACGCGATTGAGGTGCAGAACAACGTCAACCCCGCCGGGCAAATCGGCGGAGAGCCGGTTCCGAATGGCCAGCAGTTTACTTACACGGTGCGCACGCAGGGCCGCCTGGTCACGCCCCAGGAATTCGGCGACATTGTCATTCGCGCCAATCCCGACGGTTCCGTTCTTCACCTGCGCGACGTGGCGCGCGTTGAGCTGGGCGCGCAGACCTACAATCTGGCGGCCCGCTACAACAATGCACCCACCGGCGTGATGGCCGTCTATCAGTTGCCCGGCTCCAATGCGGTGCAGACGGCCGCTGCCGTCACCAAGCGCATGCAACAACTCTCCGCGAACTTCCCTTCCGGCATGCGCTACGAGATCCCGCTTGACACCACCAAGGCGGTGACGGCCGGCATTCACGAGATCGCGCTGACGCTGGGCGTGGCAATGCTGCTCGTCATCCTGGTCGTGTACCTTTTCCTTCAGGGTTGGCGCGCCACTTTAATCCCGTTGATGGCTGTGCCCGTTTCTTTGATCGGAACCTTCATCGTCTTTCCTTTGCTCGGCTTCTCCATCAACACCTTGTCTCTGTTCGGGCTCGTGCTGGCCATCGGACTGGTGGTCGATGACGCCATCATCGTCGTGGAGGCCGTGGAACATCACATTGACGAGGGGCTCTCGCCTCGCGACGCGGCC
>JASHTU010000359.1 GCA_030040395.1 Acidobacteriaceae bacterium | reverse complement strand
CAGATGTATCTGCCCATGCCAGACGGGCGCACCACTCTGGCCAGTTTTTTCAGCCCGCTGGTCCACAACGCCGAAGAGATGTTTCTGACCGGGAAAGCCCAATATCCGATCGAACGGACGCTGTTGACCAGCGGCATGCTGATCGCGGGCGTGAACAGCGCATATCAAGGGTACAAGCGCGTGGAGACGCCCAATCTGGCGGCCGTGAATTACAAGCCCAATCCGCGATCGACCTTCTGGAGGACATAGCTGCTTTGGGTTGGATAGAAGGATGGCAAGAAGGACAAGCACACAATTTTGAGCAACAGGAGAAATGTAACGATGCTGACCCGCCGCCGTTTTGTTGGTTATTCCGCGATAGCTTCCGCTCTGTGGGCGTCGCGTCCGCTGTTTGGCGCCGCTTTTGGCCAAGAGCCGCCCGCGAACGAAGGACGACCGCTGCGCCTGGCGATCCTGGGCAGCGTCTATACGCATGGATCGGAGATGCAGAATCTCGCTGACCGTTTTCTGGTTGGCTACCCGCGTAACGGCGATTGGCACATGCCCCATGTGCAGGTGGTCTCTATGTACGTGGATCAGCGCGCCCGGTGGGACGCCGCCAGGCCGTCGGGCTACGCGCTTGCGATGCGCGGAGTGAAGCTGGCTCCGGCAGGGGCAACCGTACGCAAACCGGCGGACGAGCAGGGAGGCGAACACGCCGGCGAGGCCGGGCATGGGGAGAATCATGGGCACGAAGAAACGGGGCCGGCGAACGATTTGAGCGAGGCGCGCGCGCAGCAGTTCGGCTTCCGCCTCTCACCCAACATTCCGGACGCGCTACGCTGCGGCGGCGACCGCATTGCGGTGGATGCGGTGATGACTGTGGTCGAACAGGATGATTACCCCAGCAACGATAGGGGGCAGATTCTGCTGCCGAGCTACGACTTCTTTCAGCAGTGCGTGCAGGTCTTCGACGAGGAGAAGCACGCGGCGCCTTACTTCAACTCGAAGCAGCTTTCCTTCAGCTTCAGTGAGGCGCAGAGCATGGTCAACGCTGCCTCGCGTCTCCATTTTCCGCTGCTGGCCGGGTCCTCTATGCCGGTTACCTGGCGACTGCCGGATGTGGATGTGCCCATGGGCACGAAGGTGGAAGAGGCGGTGGTGGTGGGGGTGGGCAGCTTGGACGGCATGGCTTTCGACGCGCTCGACGCCATGCAGGCCATGCTGGAGCGGCGTGCTGGCGGCGAGACGGGTGTGAAGGCGGTGCAGTTGCTGGAAGGCGACGATGTGTGGGCGGCGGGGAAGGCGGGTCGATGGTCAAAGGACCTGCTAAGCTCGGCGCTCTCCCGCACCGATACGTCGCAGGGCCTGACGGTGCTGGACGGACGCACGCAGGACCTGGCCGCTCCCGGTATCCTGCCGCAGTTGGTCAAGGATCCGGCCGCGTACTGCATCGAGTACAACGATGGGACCCGCGCCACGCTGCTGATGCTCAACGGGGCTATTCAAGATTTCAATATCTCCGTGCGCACGGAGGGCGGGCTGGTGAGTTGCCAGTTCTTTCTGCCGCCGCCCCCGAACAATCGGCAGAACGCGTGTCTTGCGGCGAAGATCGAGCAGATGTTTGCAACCCGCAGCACGCCCTATCCGGTGGAGCGCAATTTGCTCACCACTGGCATCCTGGAGGCGTGCCTGGATTCGAGGCACAAACTGAATCAGCGCCTGGAGACGCCGCACCTGGCGATCGGTTACCGTCCGCCCGCGGAGTCCCAATACGCGCGCACCTGAAAGCGGGCGAAGATCGCTGAAGGTGCGATATCCGCGCCCTCAACCTTGGCCTTGCGTGACCTGGCGAAAAAAGCGCAGCAGGTTGCCGCCCCAGAACTTGTCGATGCGCTCCTCAGAATAACCGCGGCGCAGCATGGCGTCCGTGATCATTGGCAGATCGCGGACGTCGCGCATGCCCCGCGCCAGGGTTGGCCCTCCGTCGAAATCGCTGCCGAAGGCCACATGGTCCTCACCCACCATGTTGATGGCTTTGTCCACCACTGCCACCCAGTCATCCACCGTCATGCTCACGGAATCAGGTACGTGCGCGCCCAGCATGGGGAACTGCGGCGCGACCAATTGATCCACTTCGTAAATTGTCTTCCCTTTCACCCGGTCGGGAATGTTGGAGGTATCCCAGAAGGTTTTCTTCCGTTGCGCGGTGATAAAGGCGTATTCCGGCGGATAGTGAAACTCGCTGCCGACCTGGAACCCCATGATGCCTCCTTTGGCCGCGAGCTTTTTCAGCAGCCAGTCGGGCATATTCCGGGGGATATTGTTTACGCTGCGCAAGCCGTGGTGTGTGGCAATCACCGGACCATCGCTCACATCGATCACCTGGGAAATCGTCTCATCCGAAGAATGAGACACGTTAATCACCATATGCAGCCGATTCATCTCGCGAATCACCTCGCGGCCATGGGTGGTGAGGCCATGCCATTGGGGCGGCGAGCAGCAGGCGTCAGCATAATGCTGATCCCAGTTGTGAGCGGAAACTTGAGCCGAGCGCAATCCCAGCCGGTAGAGGTCGCGCAGAACTCCCAAGTCCCCATCGAGATCATAGCTGCCCTCGATGTCGAGCACCGCGGCTACTTTGGCCTGGGCGCGGATGCGCTCGACGTCGCCGGCGTTGAGCGCCAGTTCCACCTGATCGCGGTTCATCTCCAGTTGCCGGAGCGCGTGATCCACGCGGCGCAACGCCTGCTTGGTTTCAAAGCGGCCTGGATAGTATTCCTCGGGAACAAAAACGGAGAGAAAGAAAGCGCCCACTCCGCCTTCCCGCGCGCGCGACAAATCCCATTGGCCCTCGGTGGTGCGGTCGCCCATGCTGCCACCGTGATAAAACTCGCGGTCCAGCGCGTGCACATGCGCATCGAACACCAGTGCGCGCGCATGAATGGCCCGCGCGCGCGCCGAAATCCGGGGCGCGGGCCCGTTGGCCCCGGAGCCCTGCAGTGCGGACTGAGCCCAAAGGCGCGGACGAAGTGCGGCCGGCGCCAGCGCGGCGCCCCCAAGGAATTGCCGACGAGTGAGCACTTACCCCTCCAGATCATGGATCAAAAGGCGCTTCCGGGCGTTCCGATTCATATGGCGTTCCAGAGTATTCTGCCCCTGGCGGAGGACATTGGCCGCGGAGCAGCTTGCGTAAAGCCGCGCCGCTCGGTTAAGTTGTGGCTCTGAGTCAGGGCAGGACGTAGCCTGCACGCATTATAGCGAAACGCCCGCACGGCATAGATACGCGAGGTAGGACATTCGCCTTAGAAACACGCAGGGCAACTGCCGGATGGCGCCTTCTTCGCCATGGTTTTGAATGGGCGCACGCAAGACGCGCCAAATTGTGGGAGAGCTAAACGCTGGCCCAGTGAAGATGAAGGTGGTAAATTCTCGGTATAAGAGTTTCTTGTTAGCGATACGATCCAAGTTTCTTGCGCTTCGCGCGCAAGGGAATGATATGGTTTGGCTCTGGGCAGGAACATCGCCTTGCGCCGGTCTCTGAGGCTCATGCAGCGAATGGCTTGTACTCCTTACCGCCGCCGGAACCACGAAGCCGGCTGAGAAGACCGCGAAGAGTTTGCCCGGCAAGACCGCTTTCAACCAGAGATCAAGAGGAGGTTCCTAGAAAATGAGCCAGAAGCTGGCTGTCATTGCCGTGCGCGCGCTTTTCGGCGCGATGCTTACCGTCGCGGTCGCGGCGCAGGCCCAAGCCGTGGGGGATCAGGTCCCGCAGCAGACTACACGGGTTCCGGAAACATCGGTTCCGGTGAGCGCCAACGCGTACCAGAATCAGGGACCGCCGGGGCCCAGCGAATGCCGAGGCTGCTTTCCCGTGACTCCTGCAGGCCAGGGACCGAACCAGGAAGCCGGGCTGCCGCAGGCGGTTCCACAGCAGGGCGGATCCGCCGCGGCCGGCGCGCACCCTCCCCGTGTGGGGCCACCGCCCACGGAGCCCAACTCGTTGCCATACGATTTGCTGCTGCAGAACGGTCACGTGATCGACGCCAAGAACAACATCGACGCGGTGATGGACGTGGGCATCAAGGATGGCAAGATCGCCGCGGTGAGCCAGCACCTGGACGCCAAAGACGCCGCTAAAACGATCGACGCAACCGGCTATTACGTGACCCCGGGGCTGGTCGACATCCACACCCACGACTACGCCTCGACGGGCGAAGCCCGCTCCTATGCGGGCGATTGGGGAATCTGGCCGGACGGCTTCACGTTCCGTACCGGAGTGACCACGGTGTGCGACGCAGGCAGTTCAGGATGGCGCAATTTTGAGGATTTCAAAGAACACGTCATCGATCGCGAGCAGACCCGGGTGTTGGCGTTTATCAACATTGTGGGGGCAGGCATGCGCGGCGTGCGATTCGAAGACAACCTCGACGACATGCAGATGGTTCCCACCGGCTACATGGCCCTCCGCTATCCTGACACCATCATTGGCGTCAAGAGCGCGCACTTTACGGGACCGGAATGGGAGCCGTACATCCAGGCAGTTGGCGCGGGCAATATCGCCCACATCCCGGTGATGATCGACTATGGCGCCAACCGCATCGAGCGGCCGCTGTATGATCTGCTGACCAAGTATTTGCGTCCCGGCGACATCTACACGCATACTTACTCCGGACTGCGTGGCGAACAGGATGTGATGACCCTGGGACCGTCGAAGGCGCTGATCGAAGGGCGCAAGCGCGGCATCTATTTCGACGCCGGCACCGGCGGCGGCAGCTTTCGCTTCCGGGTCGCCGTGCCTCTGATCAAAGCGGGTTTCCTGCCCGATTCGCTCTCCACCGATTTGCACGCGGATAGCATGAACTCGAGCACCAAGGACATGCTGAACGTGATGAGCAAATTCATGGCCATGGGACTCACGCTGCAGCAGGTGGTGGCCGATACAACCTGGCATCCGGCCAGGGAAATTCAGCGGCCGGAGCTCGGCAACCTCTCGGTGGGCGCGACGGCGGATGTGGCCGTATTGAGCGAAGAGCACGGGAAATTCGGCTTTCTAGACATGGACAACACCAAGATGATGGGCGACACCCGCGTGATCTGCGAGCTCACCATACGCGCGGGAAAGGTCGTTTACGACCTGAACGGCATCTCAATGGATGCGTGGAACGACGAACACCCTTCGAGCAATCCGCAGATGGCCAACCACTGGACCGTATTCCGGCCGCGGCCGCCGCTGCCGGAGCAGATCACTCCGCGACAGCCTGTGACTCAGCAGTAGACGCCGTTCGGGGATGGCAAGAGTATCGTAAGAAGTAGACCCGGGGAGGTGAAAGGACGTCCGCGGAGATAATGATGCGCATTGCGGCGGATATTCGGAGATGCCTCGGCTGCCGCCGAAGCCTCATTTGCTGCGCATGGGCGCTGGGCGCGGCAGTCTTGCTCGGGGCTGCGCCGGCTCCGGTCACGGTGAACTGGCAGACCCTGCAGACCTTGAACTTCAGCATTCCTCAGGGCCAGCAGAAGGCCGCGGCTTTGCAGTTGGACGGCAAGCGGGTCAGCATCCCGGGCTTCATGGTGCCGCTCGAAGACGATCTGGATCAGGTGACGGAGTTTTTGCTCGTCCCTTACGCGGGCGCTTGCATTCACGTGCCGCCTCCGCCGCCGAACCAAATCGTGTACGTCAAGATGGATAAGAACACCAAGGTGCAAGTCACCTTCACCGATCCCATTCTGGTGACCGGCACCTTGCGCATCTCGACGGTGCAAAGCCCTTATGGCGATGTCTCCTACGATCTTTCGGGAGAGAGCGTAGTTCCCTATCAACCGCAGTAATCCCAAAATGCAATAACTCGGACACTTAGATGACTTCCGAAGCCATCCATCTGCGTAACGTTGTGTTCGGATACGACAGGCGCACTCCGGTGTTGCGCGTGGACGAACTGACAGTCGAGACCGGCAAGCGGGTTTTTCTCTACGGGCCGAGCGGATCCGGTAAAACCACGCTGCTGGGGCTGATCACCGGCGTGCTCAAACCGCAGCAGGGGAGTTGCACCGTGCTGGGCAAGGAAATGACAAAAATGTCCGCGCCGGCGCGCGATAGGCATCGCGGCTCGGAAATGGGCTACATCTTCCAGAGCTTCAACCTGATTCCCTACCTGACGGTGCGCCAGAACGTGGCCCTGCCCTGTCACGTACACAAACGGCGCCGCCAACAAATCGTTGCGCCCACGGTAGGCAAGGAGGTGGAGCGCCTGGTGGGCCGGTTGGGGCTGGAAGCCTACCTCGACCGCAACGTGAAGAAGCTCAGCACCGGTCAGCAGCAGCGCGTGGCCATCGCGCGCGCGGTGATCGGAAAACCCAGTCTGGTCATCGCCGACGAACCAACTTCGTCGCTCGATTCCGATCGCCGCGCCGACTTTCTCGAACTGCTCTTTGAAGTCTGCGATGAAGCGCGGGCCACGTTGGTCTTCGTCAGTCACGACCGCTCGCTGATGGAACGTTTCGAGGAGCGCGTTGCTCTTAGCGAAATAAGCCGGGGGTGCGCGTGACCGTCTTGCTCCTGGCGTACGAATCCTTGCGGAGTCGGATGTTTACGACCGGCCTGACGATTTTCTCCATCGCACTGAGCGTGTTGCTGCTGGTTGGAGTGGACCGCATCCGGCAGGGAACGCAAGTGGGATTCGAGGGCACACTGAGCCAGACTGACCTCGTGGTGGGGGCGCGGGGCGGTTCGCTGCCGCTGCTGCTCTACGCGGTCTTCCACATTGGAACCGCCAACAACGACATTTCCTACGCCTCGTATCAACACTTCGCCAACCATCCGGCGGTGCTGTGGACAATCCCGCTTTCGATGGGCGACAGTCACCGCGGTTTTCGCGTCGTGGCCACCGACGACAACTTCTATGAGCATTACCGCTATCGTGGCGATCACAGCCTTCAATTCGCGCAGGGCGCGCGCGCGGAAGGAATTTTCGACGCTGTGTTGGGCAGCGCCGTCGCCAACCAGCTTCATTACCGCCTGGGGCAGCAAATCGTGCTCAGCCACGGCCTCCAAGGCAGTTTTCTTAAGCACACGGCCGACCCGTATACAGTGGTCGGCGTCCTGGCCCACACGGCCACACCGGTGGATCGCGGCATTTACATCACGCTGTGGGGCGACGAGGCGATGCACCTCGGGTGGGAGAATGGCGCGCCCCCGCTTACCGAGATTCCCGAATCGCAGATCCATAAGTCCGACCTGCAGATCAAGACCATCAGCGCGTTCCTGTTGCGCACCAAGTCGCGCATGAGCACGCTGTTCTTGCAGCGCGAGATCAATACCTATAAACCCGAGCCGCTGACGGCCATCATCCCCGCCTTCACTCTGGAGGATTTGTGGAGCGTGCTCAGCGCCGCCGACGTGGCCTTG
>JASHTU010000358.1 GCA_030040395.1 Acidobacteriaceae bacterium | reverse complement strand
GCAGAGAAACCCCGGTGAAGCGAACTCCGTGACTACTGGCTGGACCACATTGGGGAATCGATGGATAACTTGTACGATCGGGTAAGAGATAACGCAGCGCTTAGGAGGGAAAAGGCTGCGGAATATGGGATGAGATTGCGCACCGTAGTTGTACGAATGTATCAAAAAAATCAAATGTTCATCACAACCGAAAAGGTCGCGTAAGTTGTTGAATATATGATAGAAATGATGGTCGGGGAGAGAGGATTTGAACCTCCGACCCCCTGGTCCCGAACCAGGTGCTCTACCAGGCTGAGCCACTCCCCGAACTTGGATTGTTTTAGGCGCCACGCCCGGCCTTACCGTGCCGGACTCCTGGATTACGCCTCCTCAAGTTTAGCAGAGTTCTCGGGCTGCGGCTCTTTGCAGGGTTCCGCGGCGACGAGCGCGCGGGCGGCCTTTTGGTGTTCGACGGCGCAATCCAGGCGGAGTGATTCCGTAAGCGCCCTGGCGCATTTTCGGAATATACCTAGACTTTTTTGAGCGCATTTACGGGGGGCTTTTTCTTAAGGAAGCAGCCACATGGCGTCGAGCTTTCGGTCTACACCAATTCCGAAAATGCTATTGGATCTGAATCCTCCTGCGATGGTTACGACGATGCGGAGCGTCCACGTTTATGTGCGGGCCGGACCTATGCGTGCGGGCCACGCCTACGCGTCCACCAGCGCGTCGGCGATGCTGAGATGTTTGTTAAGGGCGGCCAGCCCGAAGTCGAGTTCCTCTTTGGTGACGATCAAAGGCGGAGCGATGACGAAATGGCTCAACCAGCTCTGGATGGAGACGCCGTCGGCCAGCATCTGGGTGGCGATCTGGTCGACGACCAGGGGCTTGCCCTCTACTTTGTCACGCATGGTGTTGAAGGGCTGCTTTGAGGCGCGGTTCTTTACGAGCTCGACGGCGAAAAACAGGCCCAGGCCGCGCACATCGCCGACAGAGGGATGGTTGGCCTTGAGCGCTTCCAGTCTGGCGCGCACGTAAGGCTCCAGCTCGGCGGCGCGCTCGACCAGCTTGAGGCGTTGCATCTCCTCAATGGTGACCACCGCAGGACCTAGCGTGAGCGGATGCGCCTCATACGTATGGCCGTGGGCAAAGTAATGATCGTCAAAGAACGCGGCGATTGTGGCAGTGGTGGCGCACAGGCCGAGGGGGATATAGGCGGAGGTGATCCCTTTTGCGGTGACCAGAATGTCGGGCGTGACGCCCCAATGGTTGACCGCGAACCATTTGCCGGTGCGACCCCAGCCAGCCATGACTTCATCGGCGATGAGAAGGACGCCGTGATCGTTGCAGATGCGACGCAGGCGCGGCAGGTATTCGGGCGGAGGCACGAGCACGCCGTTGGTGCCGACGACCGGCTCGACAATGACGGCGGCCACGTCGCTCTCATTGCGGATCATGTGCTCGATGTAATCGGCGCAGGCGATGTTGCAGGCAGGATAAGTGTGCTTGATGGGACAGTCGTAACAGTTGGTTTCCGGAGCGAAGATGAAGCCCGAGGCCTTGCCGCCCGGCTCCATGGCCCAGCGACGCGGATCGCCGGTGGCCGCAATCGAGGCGGCGGTGGAACCGTGATAGGAGCGATAACGGGAGATGATCTTGGTCTTGCCCGTGGCCATGCGGGCGATCTTAAACGCCGCTTCGTTGGCTTCGGTCCCGCTGGTTGCGAAGAAGAACTTGTCGAGGCCGGCGGGCAGGACCTCGAGGAGCTTGGCGCTGAGGCGGGCACGCGCGGCGGTGGCGAATCCCGGAGCGGCGTAACACAGTTCCCGCGCCTGTTCGGCAATGGCTTCAACTACGCGGGAATTCTTATGCCCCAAGTTGACGCACATCAACTGCGCGCTGAAGTCGAGGTAGCGCTTGCCGGCGCCGTCGATGAACCAGCAGCCCTCGGCGTCGGCGATGTGGAGAGGCTTCCAACCTTTCTGGAAGCGCCACGTGCCGTAGTTGGTTTGCCGCGTGACGGCGGTAATTTCTTCGGATGCGAGGGTCTTTGCTTCGGCGGTTTCTGGCATGCTGCTCCCTTGCGGCATCCCGTCCGCGACACGAAGAAACTTTATCGAGGACGGGGTCCCGCAGGTTGATCGAAACGTTCTCGAACCTAGCGCACCTGCGGAAAGCCGAGGTCTACCTTGCTTGCGGACGGATCGGGCCAGCGGCTGGTGACGACTTTGGCGCGGGTGTAAAACTGCACGCCTTCAGGGCCGTACATGTGCAGGTCGCCGAAGAGCGAGCTCTTCCAGCCGCCAAAGCTGTAGTAAGCCACGGGCACCGGAATGGGTACATTGACGCCCACCATGCCGACTTCGACATCGAACTGGAACTGTCGCGCGGCTCCGCCGTTTTGCGTGAAGATGGCCGTGCCATTTCCGAAGGGGTTCTCGTTGATGAGCCGAATCGCCTCAGCGTAGGTGTTAACGCGGACCACGCTCAGCACCGGGCCGAAGATCTCCTGGTCGTAGCACTTCATGCCCGGCTTGGCGTTGTCGATGAGGGAGGGTCCGAGGAAGAACCCGTTTTGACGAGTCGTTGGGTCTCGGCGGCCATCGATAGCGACGGTGGCGCCCTCGGCGGAGGCCGTGTCAAGGTGCGAAGCCACGCGATCGCGATGCTCGCGGGTGATGAGCGGACCCATTTCGCTCGAGGGGTCCAAACCGGAGCCAACCTTGATACGGGCCACACGCTCGCGGATGGCCTCGATGAGTGGATCGGCGACGCTGCCCACGGCGACGACCACGGAGATGGCCATGCAGCGCTCGCCGGCTGCGCCATAGCCGGCCGAGACCGCGGCGTCGGCGGCCATATTGATATCGGCGTCGGGCAGGACGAGCATGTGGTTCTTGGCTCCGCCAAGCGCCTGCACGCGCTTGCCATTCCGCGTAGCGGTTTCATAAATGTACTTGGCCACGGGCGTGGAGCCAACGAAGCTGACCGCCTTGATGTCAGGATGATCGAGGATGCGGTCGACGGCGACCTTGTCGCCATGGACGAGATTCAGCACGCCATCGGGCACGCCAGCTTCCTTGGCTAACTGGGCGATGAGAACGCTGGCCGACGGGTCCTTTTCGGACGGTTTGAGGAGGAACGCGTTGCCGCAAGCGATGGCGTTCGCGAGCATCCACAGGGGAACCATGGCGGGGAAGTTAAAAGGTGTAATGCCGGCCACGACACCCAAGGGCTGGCGAATCTGGTAGACATCGACGCCGCGGCTGGCCTGCTCGGTGTAGCCGCCCTTGAGCAGATGGGGAACACCGCAGGCGAACTCGACGTTTTCAACGCCGCGCGCCGCTTCACCCAGGGCGTCGGAAAGGGTTTTGCCGTTTTCCGTGCTCACGATCTCTGCAATGCGCTGGCGATTGTGCGCGATGAGGTCGCGGAAAGCGAACATAATTTCAGCGCGGCGCGAGAGCGCCGTGGCGCGCCACTGGACCGATGCCGCTTTGGCCGAGGCGACGGCGCGGTCCACGTCCGCGGCGGATGCAAAGCCGACTTCCGCGATCATCTCGCCGGTGGCCGGGTTCATCACGGCTCCGCTGCGTCCTGAAGTTGCGGGTTGGGGTTTCCCGTCGATCCAGTGAGAAACCGTGGTTCGGGTCAACGTCTCTGCTGTAGCCATTTCGCCTCCACTCCTTGTCTGCATTCAAGAATACCGGTTCGAAGCGGATCGCCGGGTCGGCTGCTTGGGGAAGATGAAAATCTTCAATCCTTCGAGAGCCCCAAGACTCCGCTTTCAGGATGCCTCGATCCACGCCATGGTTTTTGCCGCCAAGCGGTCGAGCGCGGCAATGGCCAGTTCCAGATGCTCTTCGCGAGTGTCCTCGATTTTGTTATGGCTGATGCCCTGGAGCGATTGCACAAACAGCATGGTGGTGGGAATTCCGGCGCGTGAGACCTCGGCGGCGTCGTGCAGCGGGCCGGAGGGGAGGCGATGGGAGCGGCCGGCAATCTCGCGGATCGACTCCTCGCAAAATGTGATGAGTTGCGGATGGAACGGCTCCGGCGCGATGTTCCAAATGCGCGACCACTCGACGGTGCATCCTTCTTCTTTTGCGAATTGCGCGCTCTTTTCCTGGGCTTCGCGATACATCGAGGCCAGCACTTCCGCGTCGAGGTCGCGCTGATCAAGGGTGGCCTCGCAACGGCCTACGACCGCGGTGACGATGCCGGGAAAGGTCTTCACGCTCCCTATGGTGCAAACCGCATCGGGATGCTTCATGGCGATGGGACGAATTTCGAGAGCGAGTTTTGCCGCCGCGGCCAAGGCGTCGCGGCGGGTGGTCATGGGTGTAGAACCGGAGTGCGCCTCCTGGCCGTGGAAGGTGAGCAAGTGGCGCTCGACGCCCTTGGTGCCGAGCACGGCTCCGAGAGGAAGGCCCATTTTCTCGAGCACCGGCCCTTGTTCGATGTGCAATTCGAGATAGGCAACGGCGTTCCTGCGCTCACGTCCGGCGTTGCCGATGGAGTCGATTTTCACGCCGCAGTCAGCCAGCGCATCTTCAAGCCGTTTACCGCCGGCGTCGGTGCGGCCGCGGTCGGCTTCGATGGAGTGCGTGCCGGCAAAAGCCGAGGAACCGAAAAGGCTGCGCCCGAAACGGGCTCCTTCTTCGTCGGCCCAATCGACGAGGCGGATGGTGACCGGGGGCTTGCCATCGAATTCTGCTGCAACGCGGCGCAACACGGCAAACGCCCCGAGCACGCCGAGAGCGCCGTCGAGCCAACCACCGTTAGGGACGGAGTCCAAGTGGCTGCCGAGGATCAGAGCTTTTTCCGAACGGCCCGCGAGGGTTGACCAACTGTTGCCGGCGTCGTCGTAGAGATGTTCGACGGGCAGCGTGCGCAACTTGGTTTGGAACCACTCACGCGCCTTCAACCAGACCGGACTCCAGGCCAGCCGCTGCGCGCCATTCTCGTCGGAGGTGAGCGCCCGCAGTTCCTTCAGGAGATCGATGGCGCCGCGCGCGCCAAGACCCGCAGGGATGCTCGCGTCACTGCGCGCATCAACATTCGCTTCAGGCGGCATAGACGGCCTCCTCGTGGGCCTCGGCGTATTGCGGTGTGCGGCGCAGGAAGCGGCCGCGGTTGGGTTCGCCCACAAACTCTCCATCGCGCACCTGCACCTTGCCGCGCACGGTGACAACCGAGGGACGGCCCTCGATGGAGAAGCCCTCGAAGGCGTTGTAATTATTGTTGACATGCTGGGTGCGGACGGAAACGGCGCCGCGGTAGTCCGGGTCGTAGACGACGAGATCGGCGTCAGCGCCGGCGACGATGGCGCCCTTGCGGGGGAACAGACCGAAGAGCTTGGCTGGACGGGTGCTCAGAGCATCGACAAAGCGATGGATGTCGAGTTGCCCGCGCTTGACGCCATAGGTGTACATCAGGTTGACGCGATCTTCGATTCCAGGAATGCCGTTGGGGATTTGGGTAAAGGCTTTAGCGCCGAGCAGCTTTTGCTCCGTGTCGAAGGGGCAGTGGTCGGTGCCGACGGTGTCGATTATCCCCGCCTGCAGGGCGCGCCACAGCACGGCCAGGTTGCGCTCTTGGCGCAAGGGCGGCGACATGATGTACTTCATGCCCTCGACGCCGGCACGCTCAGCGCAAGTCTTGTCGAGCAGAAAATGCGGCAGCACGGACTCGACGTGAATTTTGACGCCGCGTAGCTTGGCTTCCACGGCCGCGCGCAGGGCCGGCGCGCAAGATAGATGGACGACGTAGCCGGTGGCGCCGGTGGTCTCAAGAAAAGTGGCGAATCGGCCTGTGCCTTCGGCTTCGACCGACTCGGGACGGCTGGGCTCGTGCCACTCCGGGCCTGTTTTGCCTTCCGCAAGAAGCTGTTGCTGCAACTGGCCGACAAGCTCGGCATTTTCGCAGTGCGCCGTGGTGATAACCCCGAGTTCGGCAGCCAGCTTGAGGGTGTGGAACAACTCTTCATCGGTGACGCCGAAGAAGTTTTTGTAGGCGAGGAAGATTTTGAAGGAAGTAGTTCCATCGGCGACAATTTCGCGGAGCTGGGCTTCGGTCCTGGCGTCGTAATGCGTGACGGCCATGTGAAATGTGTAATCGCAGGCGCTGGCGCCCCCGGCTCGTTCTTTCCAGATATGGTAGCCGTTGAGGGCGTCCTCGTTGCGCGAGGGGCAAACCATCTCAATGAATGTCGTGGTCCCGCCAATGAGCGCGGCCTTGCTGGCGGTGGCGTGGGTGTCTTTGGCGAAGGTGGACATGAAAGGGAGGTGAATGTGGACGTGCGGATCGATGAAGCCGGGAAAGACCAGTTTGCCCGTGGCGTCGATGACTTCGGTTTCCGGCGGGGCGGCGAGCCGGGGACCGACGCCAAGAATCGCTTCGTCTTCGATCAAAATATCGCCGCGCATGCGGGTATCGGCGGTCACGATCTCGCCGCCTTTGATCAGCAAACCCATGGCGACGTTCTCCTTTCGGCGCGCAGCCCGCGGCGATGCCGGAGCTGCTTCAGTGAATACGGATACCCACCCGCTCGCGATAGGCCTTCATGGTTTCCCAGTCTTCCGTCACCTGCGTGTGTTTTTCGGCAAGCTCGCTCCAGGTGACGGCGCTGCGGCTTGAGGGCAGCTCGACCATTTGGATGCAGTTGTCCACCGGGCAAACGTTATAACAGAGCCGGCAGCCGACGCAATCCTCTTCGCGGACCGTGGGCTGGGGTCGCGTGGCGATAGCGTCGTGTTTGCCGTTGGAGCGCGCGTCGTAAGCGTAGGGCTGGACCACCGCGCCATCGCGGCTAATCAGGTCGATGCACTGGTGCGCGGTGTCGTTGCAAGCCACGTAGCAAAGGTTGCACTTGATGCACTTTTCGACGTCGATGCGCGCCACGGCGCGATAAGAGAGATCGAGGTCCTTGAAATCGGAAACCCGGTGCAGGCTGCGGCCGGTGACTTCGGCGATGGTTTTGAAGCCTTTCTCGTTCATCCAGTTGGAGAGCCCGTCGCACAGGTCTTCGACGATGCGGTAGCCGTAATGCATGACCGCCGTGCAGACCTGGAGGCTGGAAGCGCCGAGGAGCAGGAATTCCGCGGCGTCCTGCCAGGTGGCGATGCCGCCCATGCCGGAGAGGGGAAGGCCGGCTTTGGCGATGACCTCATCGGAGCCGAGCGCGGCCAGCATGTTGAGGGCGATGGGCTTGACGGCGGGGCCGGCGTAGCCGCCGTGACCGCCTTTGCCGGCGATGTTGGGCGTGAGTTCGAAGGTGTCGAGGTCGACGCCGACAATGGAGTTGATGGTGTTGATGAGGGAGAGCGCGTTGGCTCCCGCAGCAAGGGCGGCGCGGGCGGGCGGCACGATGTCAGTGACGTTGGGCGTGAGCTTGACGATGACGGGGATGGTCGCGGCTTCCATGACCCAGCGCGTAATCAATTCACAGTACTCGGGCGCTTGGCCCACGGCCGCTCCCATGCCGCGTTCGCTC
The DNA here is from genome assembly GCA_030040395.1 of Acidobacteriaceae bacterium. Lineage (GTDB taxonomy): Bacteria > Acidobacteriota > Terriglobia > Terriglobales > Acidobacteriaceae > Telmatobacter. The sequence continues at coordinate 2,952 of JASHTU010000358.1, read as the reverse complement.
ATGCCGTGGGGGCAGCCGTAGTTGAGCTCGATGCCGTCGGCGCCGGTGTCTTCAATGCGGCAGACGATGTCGCGCCAGGCTTCGGGCTTTGATTCGACCATGGCGGAGACGACGACGGCGCGATCGGGCCAGGCGCGCTTGACTTCGGCAATTTCGCGCAAGTTGGTTTCGAGGGGGCGGTCGGAGATGAGCTCGACATTATTAATGGCCAACATGCGCTGGTGACCGTAGCCCCAGGCGCCGTAGCGGTTAGAAACGTTGAGCACCGGAGCGCCGATGGTCTTCCAGACCGCGCCGCCCCATCCGGATTCAAAGGCGCGATGAATTTGCGCGCCGGAGTTGGTGGGCGGTGCGGAGGCGAGCCAGAAGGGATTGGGCGACCGGATGCCGGCAAAGTCGATGCGAAGATCCGCCATGGCTATCTCACCTCCGCCGCGGTGGGTTCATCACCCCACGCACGCGAGCCAGACTCCGCTAGCTGCCGATGGATGGCTGCGGCGGCCAGTTTGCCGTCCTCGACGGCCATCACCGTGGAGGCGGCGCCGGAGGCGCGGATGCAGTCGCCGATGGCGTAGACCCCGTCGAGGCTGGTTCTGAAATCCGGATCCACAGCGATGAAGCCCTTGCTGGTCTTGAGACCAAGGAGCGCGGCCAATGCGGGCCGCTCCTGACCGACGGCCTTGACGATTTGATCGGCGGGAAGGACAAACTCCGAGCCCGGAACCAGCGCGGGGGATGGACGGCCCGAAGCGTCGGGCGCGCCGAGCTGGACGCGCAAGCACTCGAGGCCAAGGGGCGCGCGGTTCTCAATCAGCACCCGCTTGGGCTGGCTGAGGAAGCGGAACTCGATCCCCTCTCTGCGGGCGAAATCGTACTCGTGCGCATAACAGCTCATCTCGCGCTCGTTGCGGCGGTAGACCATGGTGACGCGTTCGGCGCCGAGGCGGATGGCGATGGTGGCGCAGTCAATAGCGGTGTTGCCCGCTCCGATCACGATGACATTGCGGCCGATGTGGAGGCTCTTGGGGTCGATTTTGCTGGCTTCAATGAACGCAAGACCGTCGAGAATTGCTTCTTCGCCCGGAATGGCGAGGCGCGGCGTGCGGCCCAGGCCGGCGCTGAGCACCAGCGCATCGAACTCCGCCCGGACTGCGGCGAGCGAGAGATCTCTGCCAAACTCGACGCCGGTCTCGATTTTGACGCCCAACGATTCGATCATGCGCGTTTCTTCGAGAGCAACCGCGGTCGGCTCGCGTAGCGCGATGATGCCGTAGGTGGATAGTCCACCGGGAAGCTCACGCTTTTCAAAAATGGTGACGGCATGGCCCCATTTCGCCAGTTCGCCGGCGCAGGAGAGCCCTGCCGGCCCCGCGCCGATGACCGCGATGGGTCGGCCCTTAGGTGTGGCTTCGACGGCGGGACGAACACCGTGGCCCTGGGCGTAGTCCATGGCGTAGCGTTGCAGGCGGCCGATGGCGATAGGCTTGTGATCGGCGCCGAGGACGCACGCGCCTTCGCACAATTCCTGCACCGGACAGACGCGCGCGCAGGTGGCGCCGAGAAGATTCGCAGCGAAGATGGTCTGGGCCGAACCGCGCAGGTTGCGGGTGGCGATCTTCTTGATGAAGCGTGGAATGTCGATATGCGTCGGGCAGGCGTGGGTGCAGGGAGCGTCGTAGCAGTACAAACAACGGTCGGCCTCGACGGCGGCCGCATGGGCGCTCAAAGGGGGAAACTGTTCTGCAAGCGCCATCCCGATGTCGATTGCTTGCGGTTCCATCGTTCGCTCCTGGTACCGGCGCTTGGAGACTGCCGAGCAGGATCGCCTTCCGGCGGCATTGAATGCGCCTTTCCTGACAAAGAGGAGGGGCCTGACCGGCATTGGAGTCCCCATTGTAACCCAATCTCGCCACGCAGGCCGGCAGCCCGAATGCGCCGGAGGGAAGGCGGTGGAAAGTCAAATCAATTAACGTATGAAGCAGGTGGCTCATTCCCGACTCAAAACCGAAATCCCTCCGCGGCCCCTTCACCAGCCGCGGCCCCGCCGGCGACACAACCGATGGCTGGTGCTGATTGCGGCTTTCAAGCTGGCCCAGGCGCTCCTGTTCATCGCCATCGGGCTGGGAGCGCGGCACCTGCTCCACAAAGACGTGGGGGATGAGCTGGCCGCATTGGCCGATCACCTACGCTTCAATCCCGAGTCGCGCCTGGTCAACTTTGTGCTGGAGAAAGCGTCTTTGATCAACGATCCTTTGCTTCGGCGCATCGGCGCGGTGGCGTTTGGCTACGCCGGTCTGGGATTGGCGGAGGGGATTGGCTTGTATCTGGAAAAGGCCTGGGGCGAATATATGACTCTCATCATTACCGTCTCGTTCCTGCCATGGGAGAGCATTGAAGTCTTAAGGCGCCTCACCTGGATCCGCGTAAGCCTGCTCACTGTCAACGCACTGGTGTTCTTCTATTTGCTGCAATTGGTGACGCAGCGGGGCCGGGAACGGGTGGCGCAGTTGAGAAGCCGTTCGCGGCATAAAGCCCATTAGAATCTTCACGCGCCGGGCAGGGTTGCGAAACGCATAGGTGTCAATGGCGGCCCGATCTATATATACTGCTGACGTTGCGAACCCAGGCAGCCCGCGCCTCCCCGCTTGTGATGGCAATTCCACGTGGTCGTCATTCCGAACCTGAAACACAGGAGAGAAATTTGTCCAACCGCTACCCCGCTCTCACCTTTCTATTTGCAGTGGCGCTTTTGATCCCGGCCAAGGCCGACTCCCGGGGAGGGCCGGCACGAGCGTCGAAGGATTTGCGCATCTCCGTGGTGGACGTGGAAGGCGGCGCGGCCAGTCTGTTTGTCACCCCGGAAGGCAAAACGCTGCTCATCGATACGGGCTGGCCGCCAGGCATGGGGAACTGGCCGCGCATGGGCGAAACGTCGGCGGCCCCGACCACGTC
>JASHTU010000357.1 GCA_030040395.1 Acidobacteriaceae bacterium | reverse complement strand
CTGCGTACGCCGGACTCATCCTGCATCGATTCGCGAATATACAGCCGGCCCACCAAAAAAGCCGAAATGAAGACGAAGCCCTCCGCCGACGAAATAAACCCCAGCGGCGAGTTGACAAAGTCGCTGCAGTGCGTGGGCAGGTGCGTCAGCACCATCCAAACCAGGAAAAACCCCCGCAGTGCGTCGAGTTCCGGCCGACGTTCGAGTCGCGGAAGCTGCATAAAAAAAGCGCCGCCAACGATCACGGCGGTTATCTGAATTAGACGCCGTCGGCACATGAGAGTTGCTGCGCAGCGACCGCAAGCCAAAAGAAGAGTTTCGCGCCGCCGGGAACCTTTTTGGTTATCTCGGGAATTGCCTATTGTGGAAAAATGAGTGGGGTGGGTCAGTGATTCTGGGGTAGCCGCGCTTAAGTACATGTATTCTCGTATATTTGCGGCAAAATCTGCAGCATTTTTAAGCTTAACCCCTTTGTTTTCTCACCTCTGTGGCTAAGTCCTTGGTTTTCCAACACGGCTGGCCCGCGGGGGCTGGCAACCCGTTGGAAACAGGATATTTGTCTCTTGTCACCGGCTCAGGGCAGCGCCGCGTCTATTCGGCCCGAGTTTTAAGAGCCGCAATCATGCATGGGCATGGGCGCATGCGCCGCACCTTTCGCCTGGAGCGGGAACTCCCGGTTGTTAGCTGCTGCGTCCCCCATCGCCCCCCAGTACATGCAGTTCTTTACCCGGCTTGAAGCGAACTGCCTTGCCGGGAGCGATGCTCACCTCAGTGCCGGTGCGGGGATTGCGTCCGATGCCGGTTTTGCGGGCGCGGAGGCTGAAAACGCCAAATCCGCGCAGTTCGATCCGCTCGCCGGCCGCCAGGGCCTGCTTCAGCCCTTCGAAAACCGTATCCACGGCAGCTTCCGCCTTGGTGCGTGGCAGGCCGGTGCGTTCGATCACCTGATGGACAATGTCCTGCTTGATCAATGGAGTAACCTCGCTTACGTATTTCTCGCACTCTTATGTAGTAGTCGCCGAAACTTGCCTCGGGGTTGCCGCTCCCGGACGCGCGCATCGCCATTCAACCACTTTGCGCCACGCGCGATTCCAGGAAAATGCGATGGCGGAAGCTTGGAACCGCTGTACTGCGCCCTACTTGGCTCATAGTACAGATTTTGCGGCAATTATGGAACGGCCAAAGCGGAATTGCAAGGGTTTTCCGCTTCCCCGGTTCCGGTCGCGCCGCCGTCGGGGATTATAGCGAAATCAGAAAAGGCGCATCTCGGAGCCGCGCTTTTCGAGTCCGAGGTCCCAGCGACCGGGTTCCGCAGAAGGCGGGGTTTTGCCCTTGGGGGTGGAGCGACAGGCTTTCGTCGTTGAGGTGGAAGGAGTGGCGACCTCACACCGATCATGGCGGGATACAGGATCTCTGGTTTCGCCTCAAGCAACTCTTAGCCCGCCAGAGCCTTCTTGACCAATTCGCTTACCGTCCGCCCATCGGCGCGCAGCCCTTGGGCGGCCAACTTCGCCTGTACGGCCTTCATCGCCGGGCCCATTTCCTTGGTGGTGGGCTTAGCCCCATTTGCAGCGGCAATTTGGGCAACCACTTCGCCAATGAGCTCTTTAAGCGCGGCTTCATCCATCGCCTTTGGCAGGAACTCCTCGATCACAGCGATCTCCGCCGCCTCCTTGGCCACCAAGTCTGGCCGGTTGCCCTTGGCGAATTGTTCAATGGAGTCGCGCCGCTGTTTGATCATCCCCACGAGGGTTTGCTCGCTCTCCTGCGCCGTCAGCGCGGAGCGCTTCTCGATAGCCTTGTTCTTCAGGGAATTCTTGATCAGCCGCAGCGCGCCCAGCCGCTCAGTCTCCCTGGCTTTCATAGCCGCGATAATCTGCTGATCGATGGTTTTTTCCAGCGCTCCGGCTTCGCTCATACCTTCGTTCCCATCCGATTTGAGACTCGAGCCGTGGCGACCGCAGGCTCAACCTACGATTGTAATGAGTTTAGCGAAGCGTAGAGTCCGCGCTTCGAAGCAGGCCGTCATCGGCATTCTGGCTGCGGTAGCGAGCCATGAGCGTGTAAGGCTCTCGGAGCGCACCATTGCCGGTCTCCAGTTGCAGGCCGGCTTTCGTCTCTCGCGTATAACGCTTCGCAATTCGGCGCTCCGGGCTATCCCTCCTCCGCTTCGCGCAGCTTGGCGATCACAGTGAAATCTTCGAGCGTGGTCACGTCGCCTTTCACTTCGCCGTGCGTGGCCAGCTCCCGCAGCAGCCGGCGCATAATTTTGCCGGAACGGGTCTTGGGCAGAGCCTCAGTAAACCGGATATCGTCAGGCCGGGCCAGCGCGCCGATCTCTTTCGTCACCCACTTGCGTAACTCGTCCTTGAGCTCCTTCGAAGGCTGGTTGCCGCTTTCGAGCGAAACAAAAGCCGCGATCGCCTGGCCTTTGAGTTCGTCGGGACGGCCCACCACCGCAGCCTCGGCCACCTTCGGGTGCGCCACCAGCGCCGACTCCACCTCCATCGTGCCCAGGCGATGGCCGCTGACGTTGATCACATCGTCTACCCGGCCCATCAGCCAGTAGTAGCCGTCACCGTCCCGCCGCGCCCCGTCGCCGGTAAAGTAGCAGCCGGGAACGTCGGACCAATAAGTCTTCTTGAAGCGCTCAGAATCGCCGTAAACCGTCCTCGCCATCGAAGGCCACGGCTTGCGGATCACCAGCAGGCCGCCGTGTCCGGCGGGAACGGCGTGGAAATTGCCGTTGGCGTCAGGGCGCGTCACCACTTCAGGCTGGATGCCGAAGAACGGCCGCGTGGCCGAGCCGGGCTTGGTGGCGATGGCGCCTGGAATGGGCGTGATCATGATGGACCCGGTCTCGGTCTGCCACCAGGTGTCGACGATGGGGCAGCGGTTGTGGCCGATCTTTTCGCGGTACCACATCCACGCTTCCGGATTAATGGGCTCGCCCACTGTTCCCAGTAGTCGAAGCGACCCCAAGTCGTGCTTTTCCACGTGCTCGTCGCCCCACTTGATAAACGCGCGGATTGCCGTCGGCGCGGTGTAGAACACCGTGACGCGATGGTCGTCCACAATCTTCCAGAAGCGCGAAAAATCGGGATAGTTCGGCGCGCCTTCATACATCAGCACGGTGGCCCCGCACTGCAGCGGGCCATACACAACGTAGGAGTGGCCGGTGACCCAGCCGATATCGGCCGTGCACCAATAGATATCGTCCTCGCGCAGGTCGAA
>JASHTU010000356.1 GCA_030040395.1 Acidobacteriaceae bacterium | reverse complement strand
GTGCTAGCATTGCCGACCGCGGACCAACTCGCCTGGCAGGACCTTGAGATGGGCATGTTCGTTCACTTCGCGCCCAACACATGGCAGGGTGTGGAGCAGGACAATCTATCCACGCCGCTGTCGGAGATCGACCCAACCGCTCTCGACACCGACCAATGGGCGGCTACGGCAGTTGATCTCGGCGCCAGGTATATCGTCTTCGTCGCCAAACACTCCGGCGGATTCTGTATGTGGCAGACCCACACTACCGAATACGGCATCCGAAACACGCCCTGGCGCGGGGGCCATGGAGACGTGCTTGCCGACATCTCTTCGTCCTGCCGCAAGTTCGGCTTGAAATTGGGCGTGTACCTGTCTCCGCGCGACCGGAGTCAAAGCGCCGGCATCGGCGGCAGATGCAAGACTCCGGCTCTGCAGGAGAAGTACAACATGCTCTACCGCCGACAGCTTACCGAGGTTCTGTCTCGTTATGGCGCGATGGTGGAGATTTGGTTCGATGGTTCCGCGGTCATTCCCGTCGGTGACATCCTGCGCCAGTACGCACCCCATGCCATGATCTTCCAGGGACCGGAGGCGACCATCCGGTGGGTCGGTAACGAAGATGGTTTCGCCCCCTACCCTGCTTGGAACGCGATCCCTGTCGCCGACGCCCGATCTGGCGTGGCCACGGCGCTAAACGGCGATTTCGAGGGCAGCGTCTGGATGCCCAATGAAGCAGACGTTTCGATTCTCCGCCCTAACTGGTTCTGGAGTCCCAAGAGCCAACGTAATCTACTCTCGCTCGATGCGCTCGTCGACATCTACTACCGTTCGGTCGGCCGCGGAGCGCAGTTGCTGATGAATCTTCCTCCCGACAGCACCGGATTGCTGCCACGTGCTGATTGCGTGCGTGCTCGCGAGTTCGGCGACGAAATTCGCCGCCGATTCGGTCACCCTCTCGCTGAAACTTCTGGCCGTGCCTCGGTCATTGATCTGCCGCTCTCCGACGGCGGCACAATTGACACCGTAATTCTTGAGGAGGATTGCGGGGGTGGCCAGCGGGTTCGAAGCTACCGCCTGGAGGCGCGCACCGATGCCGGATGGACCACTCTGGGGACAGGAACGGCCATCGGACACAAGCGCATTCAGTCCATCGGCGCCGTCAAGACGGACCGGATCAGATTGACGATCACGGAGAGCGCCGCGCCGCCGGCGATCCGCCGCCTGGCCGCATTCCACACTGGCTCCGCACCACCCCCGAATTGGAAGGCTCCAACCGATACATAGGCTTACAACCTGATCGGGAACTTGACCAATTATGCCTTCCGGATCGATCTACCAGCAAAGGCCGAGGCGGCGAGGCAATATCGTTTGCGCTTTGTGCCTCTGAGTGGCTGGAATTGCAGCGCAAACCGGTGGCAGAATGCGACGCTGCTCATTGTGGGTCTTGCGCTACCGCGCCTGATTCGGCGCTCATCGCTGCCGGATGCGGCGGCGCCAACCCGTGCACTACCGAGAGGCCCGCGACCAGCGGCAGAGCCACCACCACAAAGGACTTCGCGGTGTAAACGTACTATGAGACGTATGAGTCCAAAGACAGCCACGATCGCCGCGGTTAGAAGAAAGGCGCAAAGGCGCTATAAGGATCGATCATCGGCTCAGAAGTGCGCTCGCGGGGTTGGACGGCATGGATGAAGAGAAAGAAGACGCGAAGTTCAGCTCTCCTCGAGCTTAAAGGCAACGCAATCGATCTCAATCTTGCAATCAACCATCATCCTTGACGCAACACAGGAACGGGCTGGGGGATGCTCGCCGAAGAACCGCCGAAAGACCGCGTTGAACGCTGCAAAATCGCGGGGATCCTCGAGCCAAACGCCGCAGCGGACCACGTGCTCCGGTCCGTATTTCGCTTCGGCGAGCACGGCAAGCAGGTTGCGAATTGCCTGCTCAGCCTGCGCACCGATGTTGCCCGCGACCAGTTCACCGTTCAGCATTGGCACCTGTCCGGAAACATAAAGCCATCCCCCAGCCTGCACCGCGCGCGCAAACGGCAACTGCTGGCCGCCCGCGCCCTTGCCTCCCTCCGCACCGTATCGCTTGATCTCCATACTGCCTCCTTTACCACTTGGGATCGCCGCCGTCATAAACGCTTGCATTCCGGATTAACGTATCACAAGTGACCATGCCGCAGGCTCAGAGTATAGACTACCGTTGTCGCGCTCTTGCCCGACAAATGCCCTGGAAGCGCCGGTTCGCAAAGCGCTTTCACTGAATAAGGAAGACTTCGATATGTCATCATTTTCAAAATTGGTAAGCCCTCTCAATAAGGGCCTTGGGTTTCTCGACCGCGCCGTCGAACCCGCCGAGATCGTGCGCAAGGGCTGGAGCCTTCTCCAAGAAGATCTCACGCTTCCCACGGCGGTTCTCTACCAAGATAGACTCATGCATAACCTCGGTTGGATGCGGGAGTTCATCGCCGCCTATGGTATGCATCTTGCGCCGCACGGCAAAACCACGATGGCGCCACATTTGTTTGAAATGCAGCTACACAACGGCGCCTGGGGCATCACTCTCGCCACCGCGTATCAAACACTGGTCGCACACGTCCACCGGGTGCGGCGCGTCATCATGGCCAATCAGCTTGTTGGGCGAGAGAACATGGCCGTCATCGCACGCCTGCTTCAAGACCAGGAGTTTGATTATTACTGCCTTGTAGACTCGGCTGCGCAGGCCGAGCAGCTAGGCAGTTATTTTTCGCAATGCGGACGGCGTCTCCAGGTGCTGATCGAATTGGGCGTCATAGGCGGGCGCACAGGCGTTCGCAACGACGAGCAGTTAAATGCGCTGCTGTCCGCGCTTTCCCAATGGCGAGAGACGCTTCTTCCGCGCGGCATCGAGATGTACGAAGGCGTTCTCGACGATGAAGTCTCCATTCGGGCCTTTTTACGCCGCGCGGTCGACGTTGCGCGGCGCCTCGATTCCGAAGGGCGCTTCCCGCGCACGCCCATTCTTCTTTCCGGCGCCGGCTCCGCGTGGTATGACGTGGTGGCCGAAGAGTTCTCTGCGGCCCAGCTCGGTGACCGGTTTCAAATTGTCCTCCGGCCCGGCTGTTATTTGACCCACGACGTCGGCGCATACCTGCAGGCGCAGGCAAGGATTCTCGATCGAAACCCGGTTGCGCGCAGGATGCATGAAGGCCTATTGCCAGCGCTCCAGGTCTGGGCCTATGTGCAATCGATCCCGGAGGAGGAAACAGCGATCGTCACTCTAGGCAAGCGCGATGCCGCCTTCGACTCCGGTCTGCCCGTTCCCGCGCTGCATTTTCGCCCCGGCGCAGTCTCGCCGAAAGCCGCTCCTTCACACTGGACTCTGACCAGAATGATGGATCAGCATGCCTTCATGCAGATTGCCCCCGGCGACGATCTTCGCGTGGGCGACATGATCGGCTTCGACGTGCGCCATCCGTGCACGACTTTCGATAAGTGGCGCACGCTCCCCATACTCGATTCGCGGTATCAGGTCGTCGATGTCGTTCAAACATTCTTTTGATCCGGCGCGGGACAGCGACTCGCCGACGCTTGGATGACAATTCAGAACAACATTCGACCTTTGGGGACCGGCGCCGCTGGAAAACATAAAGCAACAACGGCAACCGCGGCTGATCGGGTCTCGGCAATTGTCCCAATCGCGTGCAGCGGGGCCGTTGGATATTGCTTTCCATGATCGTGACAGGGCAACCCTACTTCGCAGTCTTTTTTGCCTTGGCCCAGCGCGCCTTCTGTGCGGCTGCAATTCTGGCCCGCGCCTCCGCCGAGAGCCGGCGCTTCTTAGAAGCCCTTGGGGCACTTGCCGTCAGGCTGCGGCCATCCTTCGAACTTTCAGTCAAAATTGCCCTGACCTGCTGCAAGCGCGTGATTTCAGCATCTATTTCAGCGAGAATGCCTTTCATTTCCATTGGGAAATTTTAGCAGACGCACGCTTGAGAATGGTAAGGGCGAGATAGAAGGTTTCACCTGCGATGTTTGGGTCATGAGCGATTTGTTCGGCCGTGCGGATATCATTCGGGCATACCGGTCCGGAAGGAAATCAAATCATGAAGGGTATCGACATTGGCTACGTCCGCAATCAGTTTCCCGCATTCAAGGAAGAGTATCTGGCCGGAGTGTCCCATTTCGATAACGCCGGTGGTTCCTACGCTTGCGGGTCTGTGATCGAACGCCTGGCTCGTTATTACCGAGAGACTAAGGTGCAACCGTATGGAGTCCATCCGGCATCTCGACGAGGCGGCGAGGAGATGGATTCGGCTCATCGCCGGCTCGCAGGATACCTCGGGGTAGATACAGAGGAGACACACCTGGGCCCATCGACGTCGCAGAATACTTACGTTCTGGCTCAAGCGGTCTTGAAGCGACTGCAGCCTGGGGACGAGATCATCGTCACCAATCAGGATCACGAGGCTAACAGCGGAGTCTGGCGGCGCCTTGCCGACCACGACATGGTAATCCGCGAATGGAAGATCAACCCCGAGACTGGCTCCCTGCACCCCGATGATCTGGACGCCCTCCTCAGCGCGCGCACCAAGCTAGTGGCTTTCCCCCATTGCTCCAACATCGTTGGAGAGATAAATCCCGTGAGGGATATATGTGCACGCGTCCACCGAACCCCAGCCATCACTGTCGCCGACGGAGTATCATACGCCCCGCACGGCCTGCCGGATGTCACACAGCTCGGCGCCGATATCTACCTGTTTTTGCTGTACAAGGTATTCGGTCCCCACCTGGGCGTCATGGCGATAAAACGAAGCGTGATGGAATGGCTCGGCAACCAAGGCCACTATTTCAACAGCGCG
>JASHTU010000355.1 GCA_030040395.1 Acidobacteriaceae bacterium | reverse complement strand
ACCCTCACCACCTCCCGCGCCCAGGCTCCCATTCTTCACCCGCCCTCGGCCGCGCTCACCCGGCGCTGACCGGCCTGGAAAACCTCCGGCAATGCTAGGGGTCTCCCCACTTGAATAGCCGCCCACATTTTCGCCTCTGCGCACCGCCGTGTATCGTTGTATCCGTCCGGAAACCATTGCCTGGGAGGGCCCCTATGCACGAACTGAATCGCAGAAACTTCCTCAGAGTCACCGGAGCCGCCTCCGCGTCCACCCTTTTGGCCGGCAAGGTCCACGCCCTGGCCAGCCTGCAGGACTCACCTTCCGCCCCCATCGCCGCCAACGATCACATCCAGCTCGCCCTCATCGGCGCCGGCGGCCAGGGCCAGTTCGATACCCGCACCGCCATCCAGGTTCCCGGCGTCAAGCTCGTCGCCGTCGCCGACTGCTACACCGGCCGCCTCGAGCACGCCAAGGAACTCTGGGGCCCGGACGTCTTCACCACCCGCGACTACCGCGAACTCCTCGCCCGCCCCGGCGTCGACGCCGTCCTCGTCGCCACGCCCGACCACTGGCACAAGCAGGCCTCCATCGACGCCATGAAGGCCGGCAAAGACGTCTACTGCGAAAAGCCCATGATCCATCTCTACGCCGACGGCCCGGCCATGATTGACGCCTCGCGCTCCACCAGCCGCATCCTCCAAATCGGCAGCCAGCGCGTCAGTTCCGTGCTCTACGCCAAGGCCAAGGAGCTGCTCGACGCCGGCGCCATTGGCCAGCTCAACATGGTCACCGCCTACTGGGACCGCAACTCCGCCGTCGGCGCCTGGGACTACACCATCCCCCTCGACGCCTCGCCGGAAACCTGCGACTGGCCGCGCTTCCTCGGCACGGCGCCCCAAATCCCCTTCAACGCCGAGCACTTCTTCCAGTGGCGCAAGTGGAAGGCCTACGGCAGCGGCGTCGCCGGCGACCTCTTCGTCCATCTCTTCAGCGGAACCCACTTCATCACCGGCTCCACCGGTCCCACCCGCGGCATGGCCACCGGCGGCCTGCGCTTCTGGAAAGATGGCCGCAACGTCCCCGATGTCATGCTCGGCCTTTTCGACTATCCCCAGGGCTTCAACCTCAGCCTGCGCGTCAACTTCGTCGATGGCGGCAAGGAAAGCGAAAGCCTGCTCTTCACCGGCTCCGAAGGCACAATCGAGATCGGCGAAAACTCCGTCACTGTCAGCCGCGTGCCGCGCGAAAAAGAGCCCGGCCTCACCATCGAAACCTTCACTGAAGCCATGCAGAAGCGCATTCTGAAGAAGTACCGCGAAAAGTACCCGCTGCCTCACCCCGAAGGCGCGCCTCCTGCCGGCGTCGAGACCTATGTGGCCGACCCCGGCTACCTCGACAGCTATGATCACTTCAAAAATTTCTTCGCCGCCGTCCGCTCCCGCCAGCCCGTCGTCGAGGATGCTGTCTTCGGCTTCCGCGCCGCCGGAGCCGCCCTGCTCAGCAATCTCAGCTACGATCGCGGCGAAGTCGTCCACTGGGACCCCGAAGCGATGAAGCTGGCCTGAGTCGACGTGAACTCCGCCTCTGCCCCCTCCGAGCACTGTGATCTAAAGGAGCTTGAGCAACCGGCGCCGCGCCGCTCACCACGAAGAGAACCATCGAGCAAGGAGAGAATCATGCCATTGCCATCACCCGCACGAATCATTCTCTTCATGACGGCGGCCGTATTGCTCGGCCTCGCGCAAACCGCTGCCGCGCAGCCCACGCCTCGGCGCGCGCTTCTGGCCCTTTCTAAAGACGACCACACCCTCGCCATCGTCGATCCGGCCACGTTGAAAATCGTCGCCAAGGCTCCCATCGGTCCGGCGCCGCACGAGGTCATCGCGTCCACCGACGGCAAAACCGCCTATCTCTCCAACTATCGTGGCGACGGCTATCCGTTGATTTCGGTGGTCGACCTGGTGAGCCAAAAAGCCTTGCCGCCCATCCACACCGGCGCCCTCACAGAGACGCATGGCTTGGCTTTCGTCGGCGGCGAGCTCTGGTTTACCGCGCAGGGCTCCAAGGCTGTGGCTCGCTACAATCCCGCCACCGGCAACATTGACTGGGTCATGGGAACCGGTCAGAGTCGCACCCACATGATCTATGTCACTCCCGACGAGAATCATGTCTACACCACAAATCCAGGCTCGGGCTCCGTCACCTTCATGGATAAGGTCACCACGCCAGCGCCCGGCGGACAGCCCGGCATAGTGGACTGGACCGAAACTCAGGTCCGCGTGGGCCGCGGCGATGAGGGCTTCGACATTTCCCCCGATGGTCGCGAATTATGGACCGCCGATGCGCAGGATGGCACGCTCTCGGTCATTGACCTTCAAACCCGCCAGGTCACCAACACCATCGACGCGCACATCGTTGGCTCCAATCGCCTCAAGTTCACCCCGGATGGAAAGTACGTCCTCATTTCCAATCTGCGCGGCCCGAATCTCGTCATCTACAACGCCGCCACGCGCAAAGAGGTGAAGCAAATCCCCATCGGCCACGGCGCCGCTGGAATTCTCATGGACCCGGTCGCCCATCGCGCCTTCATCGCCTGCAGTCCGGATAACTACATCGTTGTGCTCGATCTTGCTGCGTTCACCGTCACCGGTCATCTCGATGTGGGCGGCCAGCCCGACGGCATGGCCTGGGCCATCCGCCCGTAATTCACCCGAGCCTTACGGCGTTTTCGATTCTGGACGCGTGGCCCAGTCTCGCTTTCCTGCGCCCTAACTAGAGATGTGGGTGCCCCATTTCTCGATAGGTCCCCAAGTTCAATAAGATGAGCGCACTAGAAATCATGCCAAAGGTTATGTGGCAATTCTGTGCCTAGCGCAAAAGTGGCTTCCGAGCAACAGACCACTCATCAGCGACCCTGAATCCAACACGCCGCCACCACTGTTGCGCTGTCATTCTGAGGAGCGCAGCGACGAAGAATCCGCCGTTGCCTTTCGCGCAAGGGTCACACTTGGCGACCACACGACCACTCGGGAACTTGATAAGGTTGAGACTCGTAAGAGAAGGCAGGACTGCTGTTGTCGGCCGTGTAGGATTCATCGCAGTGGAGCAAGTTGACTCAGCGCGGATTCCCACATGGCTCCTGCTGGCGCTTGCTGTCGTCGG
>JASHTU010000354.1 GCA_030040395.1 Acidobacteriaceae bacterium | reverse complement strand
AGCAAGCTCAGTAAGTTGCTCTTAGGCTCCGTGGCAGAACAAGTGCTGCGCTCGGTCAACATCCCGGTCATGACCGTGGGTCCCGAGGCTCATCTCCCGGTGGCAAGCGGCGCGGAACGTGTCGTGCTCCATGCCACCACATTGCGAGAGACCTCTCGTCCGAGCGCGGCGCTTGCCTGCCAGATTGCCGCGCAGCTCCAAGCCAAGCTTGTGCTCCTCCATGTCTTGCCGCCCGTCGACGAAATGGAATGCAAAGGGATTCCCTGCGGTCTGGATGCGACCGCCCTGCATCTCCTGGGTCATTTGGCTGCGCAAATCGGCGCCGAGGCCGGAGTCGACGTCGAGCCGCGCGTGATTCACGGTAACCCCTCCATCGAGATTCTGGCCGAGGCTTCCGGCCAGGGAGCAAGTCTGATTGTGTTGGGCGCAACCCACCGTTCGGCCTTTGAGAGTCTCACCCGCGATCGCACCGTCTACCGGGTTCTCGCTCACGCGCGCTGCCCGGTCCTGACCCTCCGCGAGCCGGTGGCCTCCACCGTGGAGCACGAAGCTGAGTTAGCTGCCCTTGCGCTCCGATAGAGGCGCCTGGGGCGACAAAGTCTCTGCTGGAACTGCGGATTCTTAACGCGCAAATCGGGCAATTCCGGGCTCCGTCACTCTTTCGGCAGCCGGCAATAGAGGACCAGCGCCATGAGCGCGATCCCAAGAGACGCCCCCGACCCGGTCAGCTGCACCACATCCACCGTGCGATAACCCGCAAAGCGCGGCAGCCTTACTAGGTGGACCAGCCCTGCGAGTCCCACAATCAGCGGAACCAGCACGAGCGTCACCAGCGATCTGCGACGGAACATGCGCCCCATTATCGACCGCATTCCACGTGCTGTCCATGGAAAAACCGCGGCGCCCGTTGGGGGAAATTTGGTTGACACCAACCGCCAAAGCCAACGCCTAGCGGTCCCAGCAACGCATCGCGACACTTGTTACGCCGGTGCGCGAAGCGTGGTATTCTGGCGCGTCGTCCGATATGGACACGGAGGGATGAGGTGAAAAACGGCATCATACTGGCGTTCGGAGGATTGGCGTTTTTAGCGGGGTGCGGAAACCAGGGGAATCAGGCTTCCAATGTTCCCACACAGCCTAAATGGCAGGGGGCCCCTTACCATATCGCACTTGACACGCAGGCAGCCAAACCCAATCCGGCGGGCATCACCATTCCGGACATCAAGTACACGGCGAATCCTGACGCGCTGGTGAGAAGAGCCAGCCTGGTGGTCCGCTTCGACGCTTCGGGAGTGAAGCGCGATCAGCCGGTTATGGACCAAATGATTATGGCCCCAGTCGATATCTCCGGCGCGGAGGGCTCCCTACCTGCGGACTATATGGATGCGGCGGACCAGGGGTTGGCGAAGCTTCTAGGAGCCTACGGCATGAAGGGAAAAATCAAGGTGACGGTGCTGCTTGCCCAATCGTCGATCACCAGCCACGCCGGAGACGATGAAATCAACGCGAAGCGCCTGTCAGACTGGCTGCCCATCGAGCTCGTGTTCAAAGGCTCGCATCGGGCCCACTAACGCGAAACCAGGGCAGAGCTCTCTCGAAGCCGCACGCGCAAGTCCGATAGCGCCGACGAGCGCTATATCCGCGGGACAAATGCCTCAACTTTGCATCGTTCCCGATGGCAGCCAAGGCCCCATCACTCCATGCGCAGGGTCTTGATGGGATCGACGTTGGCCGCGCGCTGGGCTGGAATCCACGCGGCGGCCAGCGCCAACAGGATCATCAGCAGCGCCACCGCGCCAAAGGTGATGGGATCGAGGGCCTGCACATTGAAAAGGAAGCTGCCCAGCAAACGCGCCGCCAGCGCCGACCCCAGAAACCCGACCGCCGATCCGGCCAGCGCCAGCAGCAACCCCTGCCGTACGACCGCCTGCACAATCTGCCGGCGTTGCGCGCCCAGGGCAAGACGAATGCCGATTTCCCGGGTGCGCCAGCTCACCACATAGGCGATGAGACTGTAAACGCCCACCCCGCCGATGGCCACGGCCAACCCTCCAAAGGCCAGCAGCAGAATGGTGAGCGATCGCGCTGCCGATTCCGTGGCGCCCACCACCTCATCCAGCTTCCGCACACGAGTCACTGGAACCAGCGGGTCGATGGCGGCAACGGTTTGGCGCAGTTCGTCGGCGGCTTGCTGCGTGCTCGCCGACGTGCGCAGCAGCACATACATCCAAGGATCCTCCAGCAGCGGGATCATGGGCTCATAAATTTCCATGCCGAAGTTGCTCGCCACGCTGCCCTCGTGCGTATTGCTCACCACCCCCACCACCACCAGTGTGTATTGCGCATTCCATACTCCCGGCGTCTTCTCCGCGGCCACGTTGATGACGTGTTTTCCCAGGGGGTTCTCATGCGGCCACAGGTCTTCGGCCATCTTTTCGTCGATCACCACCGCGTGGCTGTCTCCCGAGGCGTCCTGTGCATCGAACAGCCGGCCGCGCACTAAATTCAGGCCGATAGCGTCAAAGTACCCTGGCGAAACCGTCCGCGCCGTGCCCACGAACGCTAATTGCCGCGCCGCGCGCGGATGTCCCTCGGCGTCGAAGACAAAATTGCCCTCGGTCCCGTTCAGCGGCAACGAGCCTGTCAGCGCCACGTTCTCCAGTCCCGGCAAGCCCCGCAGACGATCCAGCAGCGTGGTAAAGAAGGCCCAGCAACGCCCGGGCGCGCCCAGGCTGCC
>JASHTU010000353.1 GCA_030040395.1 Acidobacteriaceae bacterium | reverse complement strand
GTCCAGATATGCAGTCAGACGCTGCTGGCGGGCGACCGAGGTCGTGCAAGTGGCGCTCATGACCACAACCTACAACCATCTTGCCCTACGAACGCAGATATATCCGCAGAGGGTAATCTAGTTTATAACACAGTAGTACTAGGCGGCGTGCTGCATATGCTGATGGACTTTATTGGAAATCTCGGTCAATTTTTTGTCGGCCGCCTTTTCCTCTTCCAAGGTTTTCTGCAGAAGCTCCACAATCCTCGGCTTGCCCAGGCGCTCGGCGTATGTGCGAACTGTTCCGTACGCGGCCATCTCGTAGTGCTCCACTCTCTGACCGGCGGAAATCATGGCCTCGTCCCGCACATCCCCTTCCTTGGCGTCATTGAGCATTTGCGACCCCTCGTCGAGAACACCCTTGATGCCGTCACAGGTCTTTCCCTTCGGGTTTTCGCCCAGCATCTCGAAGATTTGATCCAGGCGCTGAATCTGGCCTTCCGTCTCTCTCAGATGGTGCTCGAGAGCGGTCCGCAACTCGGTTGAAGACGCTGCTTTTGCCATCTTGGGAAGAGCTTTCGTAATCTGATTCTCCGCCGAATACAGGTCCCTCAGCTCGTTGACAAACAACTTCTGCATCGAATCGACATTACTCATGTCCCACCTCCACTGTTGTTTGCTTGCTTGTTGCTGTGATGCGAGAGCAGAAGAGCCTGTTGCTCCGCAGGAGCGAAGCGGCGCGCGGGCTCGACATCACCTTTACGCAGTGACAAATGGGACGTTACCAACCGGTTAACGCCGCCGCGCGCGGCGCGCGTTGAAGTGGCCCGCCGCAATCGAGTTGCGCGCGTCGCGGTCGGCTTGAATCCACTTTAGCGCGGTGGAATCTCGCCGGCGGCGCGCTCAGAAATGCGCCACCGGCGCGGAATTCCTTAGCGGCTTGCCTCCGCCGGCGCGGCGCCAAAGTAGCGCCCGATCGCGTCAAGGAAGGGCCGGGCTGCGGCCGGGGGAGGAACATCCCCGCTTAGAACGTCATTGAACGAGTGGTTCGAGCCGTAGAGTGCATCGGTGTCGGCCTGGTTCTGGCTAACCGAGACGCCGTTCAAGTCAATTCCCGCAAACGCGCCCCGGCTCCGCGACCAAGTGAGCAGCTCCGCTCTCATGCTCAGGTCAGTCGACGCCTGTGCGTCGCGCCCCACCGGTCCCGCCGCCGCAGCCGCGCCGGCGCCAATCTTGAATTTGTCGTCAAGCAGGTCCTGAAACCCTTTGTGGTTGATCGCCACCAGCACCAGGTCGGTGCCCTGGCCGCCAATCTGTAGGCCCCATGAACCGCCGGCCATGCGGATAAATACCGGTCCGCTCCATCCGTGCGCCGTGCGGCAGGTAACCACACCCTGCCCATACTCGGCGCCAAAAATAAACGCGCCCTTTACCATTCCCGGAACTACGCCCACGCACATTGCCTTGTTCGCAATATTCTCGGGAACAGATTTGTCCGGAACGGCCATGATCTGATCGATCACGGTCTTCGCCGCATCGAGCCGCGAATCGAGTTTCTGGGTGTCGTCCGCGGCGCGCGCGGAGACCGAGAGCCACGCGAAGGCCACGATGATCGCCAGGACCATCAGCTTCCTCATAAAATTACCTCCAGTTTCCTCACATCGAGTGCTTCCATTGACTGCAATTGCCCCCCTTGCTTCCTTGTGTACGATGCAGACTTTGAGGATGGGGGAGACCTGTCGCGATTGGGATATGTAGATCTGTCTTCGCAAAGAAACAGGATTCGAGAGACAGGCTCCCAAACGCCGCCGGAGATTCTTGGCACAGGCGGCTCCCGAACATTATCTGGAGTGAGAACTTTTTGGAAAGTCTTCGAGCTTTTCACGGGTCAGCGTGGAGTTCCGGAACGCGACTCGAACTTAATAAAAGCGTTCCGCAGGGAGAGCGTTGAAACGGGATAATTGGTTGGTGACCCCGGGAAGACTCGAACTTCCGACACGCAGTTTAGGAAACTGCTGCTCTATCCATCTGAGCTACGGGGCCACTTTTAGAATGAACAATTTGCAGACAGTGCAAAACTTTTTCCCTCACAGTCCCTCACAACTAATAAAATCGACTCAGGGCCGATAACCCAAGTGAGCTTAGAAGGCGAGAGACGTGAGCACGAAAAGATCACAGTACCAACAGGGTAGCATCAGGAAGGTGCGCAAAGCGAAGGGCTACGCGTGGGAGGTTCGCTTCTCCGAATGGCTGGACGGCAAGCGGTTCCAGCGCACGATGACCTTCCAGGGAACTGAGTATCCCAAGGAAACCGACGTCCGTAAGGCCATCGAGTTGACCGTCTCCCAGATCAACTCGGGCACCGCCGGCGAAAAGGCCGACGCCAAGTTCGGAGCGATCATCACGCTCTACCGGCGCAAGTTCCTCCCCAGCGAGAGCCGCCTGCTCGAACTCAGGAAAAAACTCCACAAAGTGTTCCAGGCCCACGGCGCGCTTGTCGATGCCTTCACGGTCGCGAGAGAGGATGAGATCGA
>JASHTU010000352.1 GCA_030040395.1 Acidobacteriaceae bacterium | reverse complement strand
CCAGCCCCGTCGGCCGGATGACCTGCTCCACCACCACTCCGCTCGACCGCGTCAGCTCGTACGGTCCCGGCGTCGCCGAAACGTAAATCGCCTGCTGCACCCGGTTCTCGAACTCGTCGAACTTCAGCGGCCGGTTGTCGAGCGCTGAGGGCAGCCGAAAGCCGTAATCAACCAGCGTCTGTTTGCGGCTCCGGTCGCCGTGCCACATCCCGTGCACCTGTGGAATCGTGGCGTGGCTCTCATCCACAAACAGCAAATAGTCGCGCGGAAAATAATCCAGCAGCGTGGGCGGAGCTTCGCCCGGCAGCCGCCCGCTGAAATGGCGCGAATAATTCTCGATGCCGTGGCAATAGCCCATCGACTTGATCATTTCCAGGTCAAAGCGCGTGCGCTGGTTCACGCGCTGCGCCTCCACCATTCGCCCCTCGGCCTCAAGATGCGGGACCCACTCGTTCAGCTCCTTCAGAATCGAGTCGATGGCCTCCGTCTTTCGCTCCGGCTGCACCACGTAATGGGTCTTGGGATAGATGGGCAACCGCGCGTACTTCTGCCGCACCGTCCCGAACAGCGGATCGATCTGCGCCAGCGTCTCGATCTCGTCGCCGAAAAGCTCGATGCGATACGCCGACTCGTCGTAGGTGGGAAAGATTTCGATCACGTCCCCCCGCACGCGAAATGTCCCGCGCCGGAAATCCACATCGTTCCGCTCGTAGAGAATCTCCACCAGCCGCCGCGTAATGTCCTTACGGCTGATGCGCTGCCCCTTCTCAAGCAGCAACAGCATGCCGTAGTAAGCCTCCGGCGAGCCCAGGCCGTAGATGCAGCTCACCGAGCTGACAATGATCGAATCCCGCCGTTCGAAGAGTGACCGTGTTGCGGAAAGCCGCAGCTTGTCCAGCTCCTCATTGATCGTGGCTTCCTTCTCGATATACAGGTCGCCCGCCGGAATGTACGCCTCCGGCTGGTAGTAGTCGTAGTAGCTCACGAAGTACTCGACCGCGTTGCCGGGAAAGAACTGCTTGAACTCGTGATAAAGCTGCGCCGCCAGCGTCTTGTTGTGGGCCAGGATCAGCGCCGGCCGGTTGGACTGCTCGATGACCTTGGCCATGGTGAAGGTCTTGCCCGAGCCGGTGACGCCCAGCAGCACCTGGTGCTTTTCGCCCGCCGCGAGCCCCCGCAGCAGCTCGTCGATGGCGCGCGGCTGGTCGCCTTTGGGTTTGTAGCTGGTGACCAACTGAAAGTCCATGACTGCATTATAGTGTGAAGGCGAAGAAACAGAGAACATAATTGGAGAAGTTAGCTAGTCTTACCCATCCCCCACCCCCTCCTTGTGGTTAAGTGGTTTGTTTACAATCACTTATACTATTTAGTACTGGGTCTAAATTATTGATAATAAAGGAGTTAGATCATAAGATATTCAATAATAATGACTTACGACCAATTTTGGGGTGTTTTGCCCCGCTTTTGGCGCCACCCCAGGCAGAGGGTGGCTGCGAATGGCCGCAAAGCAGGGGCAAAAAGCAGGTGGCCCGGGAATGGCGGCCATGCCTCGAGCACTTCTCCTTCCCATGTAGCTCTTGGAATTTCAATCGAAGGTGGCGATTCTTTAAGGGAATCGACCTTTGGGTTCCCGGCTTCGGTATACAGCAGAAGGAGAAGTGCTAAAGCCACCACTCCCGAGCCGTTTTCCGAGTAGAGAATCACCCCTTTTTGCTACCTAAAACCATTCTAGCGATTTGGCGGAAATAACCGGCAAAGTTGGGAAGAAAAATAATTTGTTTGGAATGAGAGGGATGGGGTTGGATGCGTGGGGGCGGAGGGGTTGACAGAGGGGGTACGGACTACCGCAACGCGCCTGCGGATGTGAGGGCGCTGGAGTCGGCCGGGTTGCTGGAGAACACGCCGAAGGGCGCTTGCGGCGACTATGACGCGATTGAGGCGCGGATTTGGTGGCGGGCTTGAGGTTCGTGAGGCGGTTCACTTCCTGCCGCATGGCGCCGATGCGCCGCGCCAGCTCGACATTTCGCGCCGACCCTACGGGGCGGCAGGCTGATCTGGGTTCCTTACCCAGGATTGCATCCTGGGCTATTTTCGATTCCTCCCTACGGGGGAGTCGGCGGCCCAGGATGAAATCCTGGGTAACCGCGCCAACAACGTCACCGCCGTCCCGCAGGGCCGGCGCGAACCGCTCAACCCCACACAAACCGCGGATCGTATTCAATCCGGTGCTTCTTCAAGAACGCCACAAACTCCGCCTGAAAATCCCGCTTCCGATGATGCTCCTGCTGGCCCGCGATGTACGCCACGGTTGCATCCAGCTGGTTCAACCCGACTGAAAACGCCCCGTATCCTTCTTGCCACGCAAAATCCGCCACTCCGCACGCTTCATGCATCCATCGCGACGACCCTTGCTTGATCTCCCGCATCGCCTGGGAAATGGCCTTGGACGCGGGCAGACTGAGCAGAATGTGGACGTGGTCCTCCATTCCACCCACGGCCAGCGCCCGCATCTCATGCTCGCGCGCAATCCCTCCGATATAAGCCCATAATCGCTCCCGCAAGCCCTCCACAATGAAACTGCGGCGTTCCTTTGTCGAAAAGACGCAATGGAACAGCAACGAGCAATAGGTGTGGGGCATATTACGGCGGTTCTCCAATCCCCGTGCAGTTTTGAGCGGCGTGCCAGGTGGCGTTTTCTTGAGAATAACGCCACTCCGGGTTCGAGCCTCTGCTCTACACCAATTGGAGAACCGCTATAGCCAAATCCTACAGCGAACCAATCGCACGAACCAAATTCATGGCGGCGGGGGAGTCACGTGATGGCCCCATCGGCTTTTCGCGCCGACCCTACGGGGCGGCGGGCCGTCTTGGGCTGCTCACCCAGGATTTCATCCTGGGCTATTTTCGGTTCCTCCCGACGGGAGGAATCACCGCCGCGCGCCTCCGGGTAGAGTGACCGCCGCGCGTGCAGTTGGGCAGGCTGCCAATCATGTTTCTCACGCCCGTTCATCCGCTGCTGTGGCGCCCTATGCTTGCGGCCTAACCGGGGTCCCCATGACAGTTCTTAGCCCGTGGGGTGGCTGGCCGCACAGGCGAGATGAACTACGGCGCGCGCCTCAATTCGTGCGCAGCGCGGTCATGGGGTCGATGCGCGACGCGCGACGCGCAGGCAGATAGCCGGCAAGACCTGCGACGGCCACGATGGCCAGCGCTACACCGAGATAGGTGACCGTATCCCAGGGCGAGGTGTCGAAAAGCAGCGAGGCGATGAGCCGGGCCATCCCCAGCGCTCCCACGGCGCCCAGCGCCACGCCTGCCACGGCCAGGCGCAGCGTTTCGCCGAGCACCAACCGCTGCACGCTTCCGGGGCCCGCGCCCAGCGCCATGCGAATGCCGATCTCCTGCGTCTGCCGCGTCACCGAGTAGGTGATTACGCCGTAGATGCCGAGCCCGGCCAGCAGCAGCCCGAGCGCTGCAAACATGGCCACCAGCAGCATAAAGAAGCGGCGCGGCGAGTTGGCGTGGTCCACCAGGGTTTGGATGGGAACAAACTCAGCAGCCGGCTGGCTGGGGTTGAGGTTACGGAGAACCCTCATCACGCTGGAGGCAAGCGCAGCGGGCGGCAGCGTGGTGCGAATGACCAGCTCCGCGCCGGCGGGCGTTGCCTGCAAGGCAGGGTAATAGATTTGCCATCCCGCGCTGCCCTCCACGCTTTCCTCGTGTACGTCGTCGGCCACGCCGACGATGCGCAGGTCGCTTCCGTCGTTCACCACTTGGCCGACGGCATTGCCGTTGGGCCAATGAGCATAATTGGCCAGAAAGCGTGCGTAGGCGCTGTTAATGATCACCACATTTCCGCTTTTCGGCCCATCGTCCCAGGTAAAGTCGCGCCCGCGCAGCGGCGTGCCCATGGCGCGCAGGTAGCCCGGAGAAACCACGTACACCAGCGGCCCCGATGGCGCCTGGTCGGGGCGGCGGATGCCCTTCGGCCACGGGGTTCCCCACGAGCGGTTCTGGCCCAGCGGCAAGAAGTCCGTGAGGCCGGCTGCCTGGACGCCGGGAATCGCCTCCACCCGCGCCAGAATCTGCTGGAAAATTACGGCGCGCTTTTGCACGCTGGCCAGCGGCGTGGGGGCGCTGTCGTCATACTCCACCTTGACCGCAGCGGCGCGGCTGGGCTCAAAGCCGAGGTCGACCTCGAGGACGCGAAGAAAACTGCGCAAAAGCAGCCCCGCGCCCGCCAGTAACATGCAGGCAAGAGCTATTTCGGTGACGACAAGGACGGCGCGCAACCGCCCGAATTTGCGGCTCTGGCCCGCGCCGGGACCGGAGTCCTTGAGCCCCTCGTGAAGATTGCTCCCGGCGATACGCAGGCCGGGCACAAGCCCGAAGAACACCGCGGCGAAGGTGGCCACGAGAATTGTCCACGCCAGCGCCGAGCCGTCGATGCGCAGAGTGGCCAGCAGAGGAAGCGCGATGGCGCCCTGGTGGGCAAGCCAGTAGATGACCAGAAACGCCAAGCCCAGTCCCAGAAGCGCGCCCGCAGCGGAGAGCAAGAGACTCTCGGTGAGAAGTTGGCCCAGGATACGCAGGCGGCTTGCTCCCAGCGCTCCGCGCACGGCGAATTCTTTTGCATGCGCCGAGCCCCGAGCCAGCAATAAGTTCGACAGATTTACGCAAGCAATCAGGAGAATGGCGCCCACCGCGGCCCAAAGCACGATAAGCGACCGCCGCAGTTGTCCGCTGACATGCGCTTTAAGCGAAACGGGAACGATGTCACCATATTCCTTCGAATAGGAGCCGCAAGAGTTGGGGAATTTGTTGTTCCAGCACATGTGCGGCGCGGCCAGACTCGCGTCTTCGCGCGCCTGAGCGAGGCTGACGCCCGGCTTGAGCCGGCCGATCAGGGTTACGATGTTGCCCCAGTCGCGCGGCGGCCCGTACAGGTCGAGGGGCGTGATGGCGTCGACTCTTGAGCCGGGCGCGAAGACCGCCCCGAAATCGAACCAGGCAGGCAGCACGCCCATCGCCGTCGTCTGCCGGCCATTGATGTCGAAGGCCTTGCCGACAATGTTGGGGTCGGCGTTGAACTGCGTGCGCCACCAGGCATTGGTAAGCAGCATGACAGGCGGAGCGCCGTTGCGGGCATCGTCTGCATTGAAGAGGCGGCCCATGGCCGGCTGCACGCCAAGAACCTGGAAGAAGTTGGCGATGACGTCAATGCCGGTGGCGGGGATGGGCGCGCCGCCCCGCGATAGGCTGAGATTGTCGGGGGTGGAGAAAGCGAAGTAGCCGGTCACGTCCTGGTAAGAGCGGCTGTACTCGCGGAATTCGTCGTAGGCGTCGGTGGAATAAGTCTCGCAGGAAAGGCCGCATTTCTGCGGGGGCGGCGCGATCCAGGTAAGCTGTTGCGCGGCGGGGAACGGAAGCGGGCGCAACATGAGCGTGTTGACAACACTGAAGACGGCCACGTTGGCGCCGATGGCGAGCGCGAGGATGAGGACGGCGACAGTTGCGAATCCGCGGTCCCGGCCCAGCGAGCGAAAGGTGTACTTCAGGTTTTGGATCTGGATATCGATTGGCATAAGTCCTCGCGCTTCACGGTGGCGTTCTTTGGCTTGCTCGAGGCCGCCCAGGCTGATCAGGGCTGCGCGGGCCTCGGCCGCTTACCCGCTGGATGCGGCAGGCAATGCCGTTGTCATGGAATGAACCCATGGCGGCCAGGATCTAAAGGACCATCCGGTCGAGCATTCCCTGGAGAAGATCGAGCTTCGACGACGGCATCCGGACTCCCTATGGCGACGCCACATCAGTATGCCAGGAAAATTCGCGGCATTACCACCGGGAACTGTTTGGCGCGCCAGTCGAGACCTTCCCCCGGCGCGTCCTTCGCCACCCTCCTCGATGGCGGGCGATCGCTTTGCACGCCAGGCGCAGCACAGCGCGCCGGCGGTGCATGCGACTCGCGCGAACCGCGTCCGCGCTTCCGCCCGCTGCTTACCGAACCCCGCCCACAGCGTCGTTCCAGTATCATGTTTTCCGTGAGCAAGCTTCACGTTCAACCCGTTTTTCCGCTCGCCTTGGCCGCTGCGTTGGCCGCGCCCGCCCTGCCCGCATGCGGAGCAGGAATCCCGGCGCAGCAAATTCAAAAGCCGATGGCCGGGCCTCGCGCCACGGCCCTGCAGATTACGCCCCTCTACGTCCAGCCCGATCCCAACTCCCAGCGCCTCGACAAGGTGCAGATTGGCCGCGAAATGGTGGTTGCCGAAAGAAGCGGCCCCTGGCTGCGCGTGTACGCGAACACCGACATCGAAGAAATGCAGGACCAGGAGGATCAGCCCATGGTGGGCGGCAACGAAACGCCCCCGCCCATCTCCGGCTGGGTCCAGGCCAAGGGCGTCGTGGAAGAAACCACCCCCAACGGCGACCAGATCATCATGGGCGCAGCGGCCAACGAAGAATCCCTGGCCTCGAACCCGCGCGGCCCCACCAACGCTGCCCAGGCCGCCGGCCTGCTCTATCGCCGCGTCGCCGAGATGTTTCCCAACTCGCCTCTCGCGGGCGAAGCGGCGTGGCGCGCGGCCGACATCCGCTGGCAGCTCCAGAAGGCCGACGTCTCTACCCTCCCCTCGGCCAAGGAGCAGCAGGCCTACCTGCGTCCGCGCATGAACGAGGATCCGCTGCACAACGTGGTCAAACACTACCCCCGCACGCGCTGGGCGGCTCTGGCAGCCTTCGACCTCATCGACGACAAGCTGTGCGGAAATTGGGAGGGCTCGACCAAGTGCCCGGAGAAGGAAGCCGATCTTTACGAGAAATACGCCGACGAGTATCCCGACGGTCCGCGCACCGCGGAGGCGCTCTATCAGGCCGTTTACCGCATGGCCGTCCTCGCCAATATGTATTCCGCCGGCGGCGACAAGGGCAAAAGCGCCGCTGCCGCCAACCACGCCCGCGAGTTAACCAAGCAGATGCAGACTCACTTCGCCGACTCCGATTACACCTGGCGCGCGCGCGCATTGGTGTACAAATTGGATGAAGACATTCCTGTTTATGGCATCGACCTGGACTGAGTGAGCGCGGGCTCGACTCGTTTCGCTGCTTTTTCCACGATCACTCTGCCCAGGAGGCTGGTTGAGCCCGTATTTACAATCAATTCTGCTCGGAATCGTCGAAGGCCTCACCGAGTTCCTGCCCGTCAGTTCCACGGCCCACCTGCGCATCGCGGAAGCGCTGATGAAAATCTCCCTCACTGACGCCTATTGGGTCATGTACACCGTGGTGATTCAAGTCGGCGCCATCCTGGCCCTGTGCCTCCTATTTCTGGTCCGCATCGTGGATTTTTTCCGCACCTTTCCCAAAGGCCAAAACGGTGACCGCGCCTGGTTCAACCACCCCATCACCCTCACCTTCGTCGCCTTCGCGTGCACCTCCTTCCCGGCGCTGGCGCTGCGCAAGTGGAGCGAGAAGAATCTGGGCAGCCTCAACGCCATGGCCCTCGCGCTGCTGGTTGGCGGCGTGGCCATGTGGGTCGTCGACGCCTGGTCCGATCGTAGCGACCCCGGAACGGGCG
The DNA here is from genome assembly GCA_030040395.1 of Acidobacteriaceae bacterium. Lineage (GTDB taxonomy): Bacteria > Acidobacteriota > Terriglobia > Terriglobales > Acidobacteriaceae > Telmatobacter. The sequence continues at coordinate 1,419 of JASHTU010000352.1, read as the reverse complement.
ACGTTGAAGAGATGCACCTCCTCCAGGCCGTTTGGATCGGCCTCTGCCAGACCCTCTCCGCCATCTTTCCCGGAACGTCCCGCTCCATGTCCACCATCGCCGCCGGCCAGATAGCCGATCTGACCCGCCCCGCGGCCCTCGAATTCAGCTTCTTGCTCTGCATCCCCACCATGATCGCCGCGACGGGCTGGGACCTCGCCAAGGAGATTCACAAGAGCAAGGCGGCTGGAGCCGCCGGCGTGGCCGTCGCCCACGTGGTCATGAATCCTGAACGCTGGGCCGTGCTCATCATCGGCACGGTGGTTTCTTTCATCGTCGCCCTCGGCGTTGTCGAGTGGTTTCTCTTCTGGGTGCGCAAACATGGTTTCGTTCCCTTCGCCGTCTACCGCATCCTCCTCGGCGGCTGGCTGTTGTTCTGGGGCGCCAAGTTCATCGGCAGTTAGAACCAGCAGGGTGCTCGAACAGTCTGGCGAACGCGATGAGAGCCGTTCAGTTTCGAACGGCGAAGAAACGCCTCTTCACACATCGAAATGTGTGGCATACTACACATACGCAAGGAGGCGCGGCGATGGCGACAAATTTGGCGGTCGACGACCGATTAATCGATGAGGCGCGGAGCATCGGCCATCACAAGACCAAGAAAGAAGCGGTCACTGCGGCCCTTGACGAATACATTCGTTGGCGCAAGCAATTGCGGATCTTGGACCACTTCGGAACCGTCGACTTCGATGCAAAATACGATTACAAGAAAACGCGGCGGCTTGATCGAATCGCAGCGGATCGGAAATGAAGCTGCTGGTCGACACTTGCGTCTGGTCGCTTTCTCTGCGGCGGCGCGATGCGGCCCGCCTCGACCCGGCGGAAGAGAAAATCCGCGCCGCGCTCAAAGAAACTATCCGAGACCGCCGCATAGTGATGATTGGGCCCATTCGTCAGGAAATCCTCTCCGGCATCCGCGATCGAGGCCAGTTTGCGAAAGTGCAGGATCTGCTCGACCCCTTTCGTGACGAGGAGATCGCCCCCGAGGATTACATTCAAGCGGCGCGGATGTTCAACGTGTGTCAGGATCACGGAGTCCGGTGTGGACCGGTTGACATGCTCCTCTGTGCAGTTGCAGCGCGGCTGCAATGCGGCATCCTCACCTGCGATCGGAGCTTGCAACGCTGTACCGATGTCCTGAAGGGGGCCGGGCTGATCCCGTAAGGCCGTTCTACCAACGCCCCGGGGGTGGTCACCGTGGTTCCCCCCGCCTGGTTTTGCGCAACATCCGCTCCCCCGCCCCGGATAATAGGAATTGCTCTGGGACTTTGCCTGCGCCCGCCGATGCCGCCCGGTCCGGGCCCCCATTCGCCGGGTCGAGGAGCGAGCGGAGACGCCCCGTGATGAAGCCCATTCGCATTGTTCTTTCGCCGACCCGCA
>JASHTU010000031.1 GCA_030040395.1 Acidobacteriaceae bacterium | reverse complement strand
ATTCTTTTTTGGCGAGTTTTTCGTGCGGCGTGTGGGCGAGGTGAATGTTGCCTGGGCCGAGGAGTAAGGGCTCGCCCCAGTGGGAAAGCTGGGGAATGTCGGTGGTGAATTTGACGATCACGGTAGGCAGTCCGGGGACGGCGCGCATGCGGACGAAGGGGATTTCGAGAGTGAAATCGACTTCGGCGAGACTTTCGGCGGCCTTGAGCAAGGCGGCGCGAACGGGTGCCGAGTCGCCGACCAGGCGGACCAACACCTGCGCTTCGGCTTGGTCGGCGATGACGTTGGGCGCGTAGCCGCCTTGAATTTGGCCGATGTTGAGCGTGCTCGGGCCCACGTCTTCGGTGACCGGGAGCTCGAGGGCGAGCAGGCGGGCGAGTACTTCGACGAGCTTGTGCACGGCCGAGTCGCCCAGTTCAGGATAGGCCGAGTGGGCCATTTTGCCGGAGGCGCGGAAGACGGCGCGCAACGCGCCTTTGGACGCCAGGGCAAGGCGATTGCCGGTAGGCTCGCCGTTGATGAGGTAGCGGCTGCCCTTGGGCGCGAGGTTGGCGACTTTGGCGCCGGCGGAGTCGCGCTCTTCGCCGGAGACGAACAAGAGGCCGATGTGAAACCCCGCCACGCGCAGCGTTTCAGCGGCGGCGATTTGCGCGGCGATAATGCCCTTGGCGTCGGAGACGCCGCGGCCGTACATAAACTCCGCATCTTCACTGAAGGGGATGTAGGGCGGAACGGTGTCCATGTGGGTGGAAAAGACGAGATCGGGGCTGCCGGCGGCGGGGCCGGCGTAGACGTTCCAACGCGGACCGCCAGTGGCGCTTTCGGTGGGCTGAGGAACGGGAGTCTGCTCGACCGTCCAGCCGCGATCCCGGAGAAACATGGCCAGAAAATCGCCCACCGCGCCTTCGTGATAGGTTGTGGATTCGATTTCGCAGAGCTGGCGGGTGAGCTCCATGGGGTCGAGGGCGGCGCTGTCGATCATGGCGCCCCCAGAATACCGCTTTTCACGGCTTCATTTTGGGACGGCTTCCGGGATGGGCAAGCCTGCGCTTTGGCGGTTGGGCATTTCGTCCCGAAACTTACCCTTTTAAGAACCGCGGCGAACTGTGTCTTACTCGGCTATCTCAGCCGATGGGTCTACCCCACTGCCTTCGTTCCATGGAGGCATTGGCGATAGGCTTCAGAGTTGCCAAGTCGTCATCTGATTTGACAGGATAATCTTCCCACTCACCGCTGGCGTTGTATGTACCGATGACGTAGTGCTTTCTTCGAGGGTAAAGCTGCGCGAACACATGCCCGTTGACTTTCATCGAGATTGCGTACTTGATTGGGTCAATCGAGATGTTACCGGTTTTCCAGTTCTTGATCTCGTCAAGCAGTTCGCTAACCTTGGTTCGGACGGCCACGTCCGTAATGTAGTTTAGGTTGCCAGCGAGGGTGGGCACGTCGGGGGGCTCTGGGGGTGTCGGAATCCCTTGTTCTGTGAAGACCGGAACGACATCGGCCTCTCCTTCAAACTTGAGGCAGTTGAATGTGAAAAGCGAGACTTGGGGGTTGAGCCACTTACAGCGGTTGACAAGGTTTTGCGAAAATGTCGGGGCAATGAGCACCAGCCGGGGCTGTTGGGTGGGATCAATTGAATGGGTCTTGTACAGTCGAGCAAAGGCCTCAAGATTCGTCGAAACGTAATCGTAGTAATCGAGACCTTGCATGAGCATGCCGTCGTCCTGTATGACCTTCAGTTCAGCGACAACCAGAGATTTGCCGCTGTCCATCAAAAGGACATCTAGCCGCCCTCCAGCAGTCCGCTTCTGGCGGTCCACGTAAACAAAACCGTCTTCTATTAGCTCTGGACCTTGCCGAACTAAGTCTTCCAGTTCCTGCTCAGAAATAGCAGCCTTGGTGAACTTCCTCATCCTTAGCCTCTGCGAAGCCTCAGAGTATCACGGCGCAGCAACCCCTGCACATTTCGGAAGGGCGGGTCAGCGCGTTCTCCAAACTTAACTTTTTCGGGAATCCCGAAGCTTACCCTTTGCGGGATGCGAAGGGCCGACCATCGGCTAATCAAGGCCAATCCTGCGCACCGTGAAAGATGCGTGAGATTTCAACTGCTTCCTGCTTTACCTGATACACCACGATATAGGGCAGAGGCGGAAACATCAGTTCTCGCCGTCCGCTCATGCGGTGGCTCAGCCAGCCGGTGTTGGGAAAGTCCTTAAGTCTGGCGCATCCGCCGCAGATGGTCTGCGCTACACGTCGAGCAGGCTCCGGATTGCCGCGCTCGATGCACGCGCAAATATGCTCTACTCTTCCGCTGCTGGTGTGGACTAACGAAATTCCATCAGGGATGGAGGAAATGACGAAGCCGGTCGCCGACCTGTTCATGGGTCAGAAACTCCCCGCGTTCCAGGCCGGCTTCGCCACGCGTCACGGCATCGATGAAGCGGGTGTCTTGATCAAGAAAACGCATGACGGCGCTCCTCACCAAGAGTTCCGGGTCAGTGCCGGCCTTGGAGGCAACCTGCGCAATCCGCGCTTCCTGTTCGGGCGTGAATGGGACTTCCACGATGTCTACACTACGGAAAAACGCCGCGCCAATCAAGCCCGCATGTTCTGTCGCCCGGCGCGGAAACACCGACCTCCGACCCGCTGCCGCCCAAGGCAACCGATTGCGCGTAGAATGAGGGGTGGAATGAACGACACGATCGCAGCCTCCAGAACCAGCACGCGCCAAGGTTCCTTGAGATCGCGCAGCGTGGAGTTGACCGGACCCGCAGGCCGGTTGGAGGCTTTGTTGAATGGCGGCGCGCCCGATGCGGCTTTTGCAGCCCTGGTCTGCCATCCCAATCCTGAATATGGCGGGACGATGCACAACAAGGTGGTGTACCACGCCATGAGGGTCTTCAATGCTCCGGAGTGGGGCTTCGGCTGGCCGGTGCTGCGCTTCAATTTTCGCGGGACGGGGCGGAGCGAGGGCAAGCGCGACGGCAAGGCGGAAGTGGGCGATGTGCTGGCGGCTTTAGATTGGCTGGAAAGGGAATTCAAGCGGCCCATGGTGGCGGCCGGCTTCAGCTTCGGCTCGGCGATGGCGTTGTGGGCTTGTTGCGGCCCGGAGAAAGCGAGCCACGATGTGCGCGCCCTGATTGCGCTGGGACTGCCGACGCACGCCGACGGGCGGGATTACCGCTATTCCTTTCTGCGCACGGCGACCATTCCCAAGCTCTTCGTGAGCGGAGAGCGGGACGCGTTCGGGCCGCAGGCTCAACTGGCGGAGGTGACTGCTGCGGCGGCCGACCCGAAACGACTGGTGCTCATCCCCGGCGCCGATCATTTCTTTACCGGCCATCTGGAGCCGATGCAGAAGGCGTTGGCAGGCTGGTTGAAGGAGCAATTGCCATGATTCCGGCGAGCGAGACGGCCTTGGAGGCGTTGCACGCCACGGCGGGCACGATCTTTGAAGAAGCTCTCAAAGCCTGCAATATCGCCACGGCTTTCGACCGCCGCATGCGGTTCGAGGGCAACGTGCTGAAACGGCTTTTGCCTGATGGCAGCGGTCCGGAGACGATCGATCTCGCTGGTTACAAGCGGATCTTTATCATCGCGCTGGGCAAAGCGGCGGCGCCCATGCTGGGGATACTGCTGGAGCGCATGAAGCGGCGCAAGGGAGTGCGCGGCATCTGCTGCTCAAGCCAGGCGCCGAAGGAGCGCAACTGGCGCATCCGCTACTTTGAGGGCGGCCATCCGCTGCCCAACGAAGACTCTTTCGGCGCCGCGCGGGCCGCGCTGGCCATGGTGAAGAAGGCCAGGAAAGACACGCTTATCTTTTTTCTGATTTCAGGCGGAGGGTCGGCGATGTTCGATCTGCCGCTCGATCCGCAAATCACTCTGGAAGACACCATTGCGTTTCATAGCGTTCTGCTCGCCTCCGGCGCGCCCATTAATGAAATCAATACGCTGCGCAAGCATTTTTCCGCGGTGAAAGGGGGACGGCTGGCCATGGCCGCGCCGGAGGCGACCAAGGTGAGCATGCTGCTGCCCGATGTTCCGCTGCGCACCCTGGACGCGCTTTCGTCGGGACCGACGTCGCCAGATCACTCGACCGTGGCCGAGGCGCGGGAGCTGCTGGCGCGGTACGGGATGGGGCCCAAATTGCCGAAGTCGGTGCGCGCGTTTTTCGAGCGCGCCGACCTGCCCGAATCGCCGGGCAACAAGGTGTGGCGGGCGCCGTTCATGCCCAAGCCACGGGTCGAAGCGGCGCCGCGCCGCATGACCGCGGCGGCTAACATGACCGGCGAAGACGAAGGCTTCCGCGATTCAGTGTTCGAGATTCTGCTTTCCAGCCACGACCTGGTGGAAAACGCACGCACCCTGGCCAAGAACGCCGGCTACTACACAGTGGTGGACAACAGTTGCGACGACTGGGACTATGCGGCCGCGGCGCGTTATCTGCTGGAGCGCTTTCACGCCCTGCGCGCCGCGCACCCGCGGCTCTGCCTCATCAGCGTGGGCGAGGTAACGGTAACGCTCAACGATTCGCCGGGCGCCGGCGGGCGCAATCAGCAATTCGCCCTGGCCTGCGCGCTGGAGCTGGAGAAGCATCCCGGCGAGCGATTGACGGTGCTCAGCGCGGGCTCGGACGGCATTGACGGGAACACCCAGTCAGCGGGCGCGATTGTGGATCCGACGACCGCGGCGCGGGCCCGCGTGTTTGGCTTCGATCCGGAGAGGTCGCTCAAGGAGTTTAACGCGTGTCCGCTGTTCACGGCGCTCGGCGACGCCATCGTAACCGGCCCCACGGGGCACAATCTACGCGACCTGCGGCTTCTGATTGCGGACGAGGGGTGAAGGGCGGGTTTTGCAGCCTTCAGCTCTCAGCCTTGGGCTTGGGGGCTAAAGAGGCAAGCCTGTCGCGGGGGAGTTGACGACGATTTTCAGGCCGGCGCAGCCGGGGATGATCTTTCCCGTTCGCGATCCACAGACGGATGCGCTAATATGGCCCGGGCGAATGCAATAACATTGCAATCACGCCCCGCGCTCAACAGGATTGGTTCGTGCCCCGTAAAGCAAACCGCAGGAAAGCCGGCAAACCGCCCGACATCCGAACTGTCGCCGCTCTGGCCAAGGTCTCGATCGCCACGGTTTCGCGCACCATCAACGGATCGCCGCTGGTGAGCGACGGTCTGGCGAAGCGGGTGTGGCAGGCCATCAAGCAGTTAAATTATTTTCCCAACACCCATGCGCGCACGCTGGTCTCGGGGCGCAGCCGCCTGCTGGGCATCATCGTCGAGAACATCACCAATCCTTTTTTCCCGGAGCTGATTCAAAGCTTCGAGGCGATCGCGGTCGGGTTCGGGTACGAGATACTGGTCAGCTCGTCGAATGGCGACCCGGCCACGCTGACCAAGTGCGTGCGCCGCATGCTGGAGCGCAAGGCGGACGGGGTGGCCGTGATGACCTTTGGCGGCGAAGAGACGGTTCTCGACGAGCTGGTGCATCACGGCGTGCCCATTGTGCTGGCCGAGTTCAAGCTCACGGATCCGAAGGCGAGCACCATTCTGCTCGATTATTCGAGCGGGATCCATGCCGCGGTGCGTCATCTGGTGGAGTTGGGGCATCGCCGCATTGCTTTCCTGGCCGGGCCGCACACGCTGCACTCGGCCATTACGCGGGAAAACGATTTTCGCGCGGCCATTCAGGCCGAGGGACTTGTCGCGCAGAAAAAGTGGATCATCGAGTGCGACCATACGCTGAAGGGCGGGGTGGCAGGCTTCGGCCGGCTGCAGTCACTGGCGGCGCGGCCGAGCGCTATCGTGTGCTCGAACGACATGACCGCCATTGGCGTGCTGCGAGCTGCATACAAGATCGGCCTGCGTGTGCCCGAAGATCTTTCCGTGATCGGCCTGGACGACATCGACTTTGCCGAATTCACCTTGCCCCCGCTGACCACCATCCGGCTTTCGCGGGTGGAACTGGCGCGCGCCGCGTT
>JASHTU010000351.1 GCA_030040395.1 Acidobacteriaceae bacterium | reverse complement strand
ACCTTCGGCGCCTGGTACACGCACAACGCCTCGACTAACAACCCCGGCGCCACCCAGACCCTCGGACTCAGCGTCAACATTCCGCTGCGCGTCTTCGACCGCAATCAGGGCGAGAAGCAGCGCACCCAAATCGACATCGACCGCAGCCGCGAGGCCAGCGAGGCCGCCCGCGCTCAGGTCTTCTCTGATGTCGACACCGCCTACGCCGAAGTCCAGAGCAATATCGCCCTGCTCAAGCCTTACAAAGATAAATACAACGCGGAGGCCCTGCACGTGCGCGATACGGTCACTTACTCCTATCAGCACGGCGGCGCCTCGCTGATGGACTTTCTCAACGCGCAAAGCGATTATCGCCAGGTGCAGCTTGCCTATGCGCAGCTCATCGGCGCCTATCTGACCACGGCGGCGCAATTGAATCTTGCCGTCGGACGCGAGGTGATTCCATGAAGAAACCAACCCTTTTGAAAATCGTCTCCTGCCTGGCCGCTTGCGTTTTGCCTCTGGGCTGCGGAAAAAAGTTCAATCCCGCCAGCGGCGAAGTGTCGCAAGCCCAAGCCGTCGAGACCGGCAACGCCGCGCTTGTCTCCGTCCAGAACCCGGAGCAATATCCGCTGGTGGCTGCGGGCCGCGTCAATGCGCCCGACAAGCTGAACGTAACCGGCTCGGTTTTTCCCGACATCTCCCGTGAGATCCCCGTCATCTCCCTGGCCAGCGGCCGTGTGGTGGACATTCGCGCCCGCCTCGACGACAACGTGAAGAAAGGCCAATTGCTCTTGCAGGTCCAAAGCCCCGACATCACTAACGCCTACGACACCTATCTGAAGGCCGTATACGACGAACAGATGAACAACAAAGCGTACGTGCGCGCCAAGGATCTCTATGCGCACGGCGCCATCTCCCAATCCATGCTGGAGCAGGCTGAAGACGCCGAGAACGACGCCAAAGCCGACCTCAACGCGGCCAACGAACAACTCGCCACCCTCGGCGTCAATAAAAGCCATCCGTCAAGCATTGTCAACGTGTACTCGCCCATCTCTGGCGTCATCGTGGCCCAGAATGTAACCAATGCGGCGGCGGCCGGCATGACCTACTCCGGCTCCGCGACCGCCTTCACCATCGCCGACCTGTCCGAGGTGTGGATCATCTGCGACGTGTACGAGAATGATCTTCCCCAGGTGCATCTAGGGCAGCAAGCGCAGATCCGCCTCGACGCCTATCCGGGCCGAGTGTTGAACGGCCGCGTAAGCGACATCGGACCGGTTCTCGATCCCACCATCCGGACCGCCAAAGTGCGCATCCAGATCGCAAACCCCGGTGTGCTCCGCCTGGGAATGTATGTCACCGCGACGCTCTTGAGCCCGCGGAACGTGGAGCACGCCGTCGTCCCTGCCACCGCCATTCTCCACCTGCACGATCGCGACTGGGTCTTTGAGCCCGCCGGCGGCAAGCAGCTCAAGCGCGTGGAAGTAACCGGTGGCGACATGCTCCCCGGCAACATGCAGGAGATTCTCTCCGGCGTCGCGCCCGGCCAGCTCGTGGTGCGGGATATTCTCGCGCTTGAAGCCACGCTGGAGGCGCAATGATCCGAAGGTTGGTCGATTTTGCCCTCCAGAATCGTTTTCTCGTTCTGGCTCTTGGCATTCTGCTCTTCGCGTGGGGCATCGTTTCCTTCGAGCGCTTGCCCGTCGAGGCTTATCCCGACGTCGCCAACAACTATGTCGATGTCATCGCCCAGTGGCCTGGCATCACCGCCGAACAGGTTGAGCAGCAGGTCACCATTCCCATTGAGACCGTGATGAACGGCATTCCCGGCGTGGCGCACGTACGCTCCTGGTCCATCTTCGGCCTTTCCACCGTGGAATTGGTTTTCGGCGAGGAAACCACCGACTTCGAAAACCGCGAGCGTGTTTTGGAGCGGCTTTCCCAGGTCAGCCTGCCCCCGGGAGTGGTTCCGCAGATGGGCACTGACTGGAGCCCTGTCGGCCAAATCTATTTCTATACTCTGCGCAGCACCAACCCCGAGTACGACGTCATGAATCTCAAGACGCTCGAGACCTGGGTGGTGGAAAAGAATTTGAAAACCGTCCCCGGCGTCGTCGACATCAACCCCTTCGGCGGACCCACGCGGGAGTATCAGGTGCGCCTCGATCCCGCCAAGCTTGTCGATTACGGGCTCAGTCTCAGCCAGCTGGAGCAGCAGCTCACCAACAACAACGCCAATGGCGGCGGCAGTTTCATTCAGGAGGGCGCGCAGCAGGTCAACGTGCGCGAGGTGGGCCTCGTCCGCGACATCCAGGACATCGGCAACACCGTCATCGCCACCCGCGGCGGCACGCCCATCCGCGTCAAGGACCTCGGCGTCGTGTCGCAGGGGCCGATGATCCGGCTTGGCCGGTTCGGCGACACCTATCGCGACAAAAACGGAAGGCTCATTGACAACGACGACGTGGTTTCAGGCATCGTCGCCTTGCAAAAAGGCGCCAACGCGCAACCCACCCTCGACGGCGTCAGCCAGATGGTCAAGCAACTGAACGATCAGATCTTTCCCAAGGGCGTCACGCTTGTCCCCTTCATCGACCGCAGCGATCTGCTCCACTTCACCACCCATACCGTTCTCGACAACCTGAGCAAGGGCATGATTCTGGTTGCCGTCATCCTCTTCCTTTTCCTCGGCAACGTGCGCGGCGCCGCCATAGTGGTGCTCACCATTCCCTTCTCGCTGCTTTTCGCCGCCACCTGCCTCGACCTCAAGCAAATTCCTGCCAACCTGCTCTCGCTGGGCGCGCTAGACTTCGGCATGGTGGTCGATGGCGCTGTGGTCATGATTGAGAACATTGTCCGCCATCTCGCGCGCAAGAATCACAACGGCCGCCCCATCCAGACCCAGATCACCGAAGCCGCCCATGAAGTGCAGCGGCCGGTCTTCTACGCCATCGCCATCATCATCACCGCCTACTTGCCCATCTTCACCCTTCAAGCCGTCGAGGGCCGCCTGTTCCGGCCCATGGCCTGGACGGTGGCATTCGCATTGCTGGGCGCGCTGATGTTTTCCATCATCCTGGCCCCGGTTCTCGCCAGCCTGTTCTTAGCCAAAGGCGCAAGCGAATGGGAGAACCCGGTCATGGAGTTCCTCCGCGTTCGCTACCGGAATGGCGTCACCTGGACCATTCGCCACAACCGCTTCACCGTTGGTGTAGGCGTCGCCAGTCTTATCCTCGGCGTCTATCTCGCCACCAGCGGGGTCAT
>JASHTU010000350.1 GCA_030040395.1 Acidobacteriaceae bacterium | reverse complement strand
GTAAAGTCGATTGTTGAAGACCGCCAGGGCCGGCGGAGCCTTGCTGGTCTGATTGATATAGGTCGTAGTGTCGGTCGGCCATGTGGAGCCGTCGGAAGACGAGCACAAGAGTATCCTGTTGCTCGAATCCTGAGAAATGAAGGCGACGTAAAACCGATTGTTGAAAACCGCCAGAGACGGCGCGAATTGGCAGGTTTGATTGACAAAAGTAGGTTGTTCCGGCCAGCCCGTGAGGTTGGAATTGGAGCTCAACAGAACCCTGTCCGAGGAGTCGTTGGAATGAAAGGCTACATAGAGGCGATTGTTAAACACAGCCAATGACGGCGCGTACGCGCTCGTCTGGCTGATGTAGGTGGTCGACCAGGCCACGCCGTTGGGCGTAAAACTCAGCAGGACCCTGTTGCTGGGATCGTTGGAATTGAACCCCACGAAAACACAATCGAGGAAGAACGACATGGCTGGCCGGAGCTTGCTGGTTTGCTCGAAGTATAGGGATTTCGACCACGAAGTCCCGTCGGTTGAGGAGCACACCAGTATCCTGTTGCTGGGATCGTTGGAAATGAATGTTACCCAAAGATAATCAGCCATGTTCTTTTCTCCTGTTCCCTTACCTCGGCATCCGTGATCCGTCTCTGTTGATGAGGGGCCGGCAAATTTCCTGGCTAACCGCGGTGATGCTTATCGGGGGAATGACCGCAGTTTCCTGGCATGCGGCGACAAATCCCCTCTGCTTGCCCCCGCATCTCTTATTTGGCGCGGAGTTTCCTCTTGATCCGGAATCTTGTTTTGTGGCGCTTGTTTTTTGGCCCAACGATGGAGGCCATTGTACCCCCATCCAAGTACTTCCGTTCATGTGGATATTTCTTTTCTTCGCATTTTTGTTGGAGCAGCGCTCCGGGCTGCGCAGAGCTATCCGTTACACTGGGACCGCATGACTCGCGTCGCCATCGCCTGTAAGCCGCATCAGGACGAGGTCGCCCGCATTCTGCCCGAATTGATCGCCTGGCTCCGCGCCCATGACTTTGAGCCCCTCATCGACCGCGAAGGCAGCGAATACGCATCGGGGGCGCCGGTGGTCGATCGCGCGGAAATGCCCTCCTGGTCGCCCGCGCTGGTCATCGTTCTCGGCGGTGACGGCACCCTGCTCGCCGTAGCGCGGGTCTTCGCCACTGCGGACACGCCGATTCTGGGCGTGAATCTGGGCTTCCTCGGCTTCTTAACCGAGATTCGTCTCACCGACCTCTATTCCACGCTGGAGGGTTGGTGCACTTGCTGCTACCGCGTCGATCAGCGGGCCATGCTCCACGCCTCGCTGTGGCGCGACGGCGCCGAGCACTCCAGCTACGAGGCCCTCAACGAAGTGGTAGTGTCCAAGGGTGACATCGCCCGCATGGGCGAGTTCGCCGTGGTGCTCGATGGCAAAAGCGTGGCCCGTTTTCGCGCTGACGGCGTGATCGTTTCCACGCCTACCGGCTCGACCGCCTATACCCTGGCCGCCAACGGCCCCATCGTCACCCCGGATGTGGATGCGATGGTGGTCACTCCCATCTGCCCCCACCTGCTCACGCTGCGGCCGATCGTGGTGCGCGGCGACGCTTCGCTGGCGGTGCGGGTGGAAGGCATTCCCAATCTCGCCTTGCTCACCGTTGACGGACAGCAGGCCGTCGAATTGCAAAAGGACGATGAGCTCCGCTGTCACCGCTCCAGCTACACCGTCAAACTCGTCCGATTGAGCGACAGCGGCTTCTTCGAGGCGCTGCGCAGCAAGCTGAGTTGGGGAGAGCTGTAAGATAGGGACCAAGGGAACAAGGGACCAAGGGAACAAGACAGCCCGATCGAAGCGGCGTAACAGGCAAATGGCAGAGCCGACCGGGTTGATCCGTCGTCCAATTCGTCGGGTACGGGACCGGCCGCACCCATCCCGCCGAACCGGCGGAGGAGCAATTTTCTTGTTCCCTTGTTCCCTTGTTCCCTTGCTCCCTTGCTCCCTCGTTCCCTTATTCCCTTGTTCCCTTGCTCCCTCGTTCCCTTGGTCTCTCGTTCCCTTGGTCCCTCGTTCCCTTCTTCCCTTGTTCCCTCGTTCCCTTGTTCCTTTGTTCCCTTTTTGGAAAAATCCGGACGCTACTTGACCAGCTCCGCCAGCAGCACCTTGGCTTTAGCGGCCAGCGTGTGCGCGCCGTCCGTGTCGCCGGAGGCCAGCGCTTCCCGGGCCTGCTTCAGAAAGTCGTGAATCTGATCGGCGGTTTTCTTATCCGAGTCGCTGAGCTGCCGGTTGAGGGTGTCCAATCCCCGTTCCGTGGTCGCGATCAAATCCTCTGTTTCGAGACGATAATCGGCCGGATCGCCCGTGGAAAGCTGGCCGACGGCGCTGACTTCAGGAGTCTCGACTGAGGCCACCTCTGGGTTTCTGTCCGCTGGCGGCTTGTGATGCTTGACGTGCGGCGGCTTCGGAGGCAGCTTTTCCGCAACGGTTTTAGCGTTTTCGGTAGGCCGGGTAGGGATGATCGAGGCCGACTTGGGCAAATCGACCGGCGTGGTGTTAGGGGGCGGCAAGGTCTCAATCGGGGGCGCAAGGGACGGGGCTTGGACCTGATGCGTCCTGTGGAAACAGGCCGTCAGAAGCAGCAGCGGCAACAGCCCCGCCAGGCTCCTTGCTGGCGTTCTCATCCTAAAATTCCCTTCCCGCTGTCAACACTTGCCGGCTGAAGATGCCGGCGGCCCCATTCCGCGGCGGAGAGCGGAATTCGCAGCCTGAATTCCGAGCCACGGCCCAAATTCGATTGTACTTCTACGCTCCCATGATGCAACTGCAAGATCCGATATGTCATGGAGAGCCCAATTCCGCTGCCCTCACTTTTGGTGGTGAAATACAGGTCGAAGATCTTCTCGCGAATCTCCTCGGGAATTCCCGGGCCTTGGTCGGCAATGCGGACCACCGCCGATTTCACCCCCGGCGGTCCCCCGGCAGTGAATCCGTTGCCTCCGCTGGGCGGCCGCCGCTCCTCTTCCAGGATCACTTCCAGCCGGCCGCCGTCGGGCATGGCCTGGGCTCCGTTCTGGATGACGTTGAGCACCGCCTGCTTGAGCAGATCGGCGTCCACGTTCGCGGTC
>JASHTU010000349.1 GCA_030040395.1 Acidobacteriaceae bacterium | reverse complement strand
CCACGCTGGTGGCATAGCTGTTGTGGCCCAGGAGAGTGCGGAGTTCGCGCCCCGTTTCCATATCCCAGACCTTTAGCGTCTGGTCATAAGAGGCGGAAACGGCGCGCCGCCCGTCCTCACTCAGCGCCACACCTCGAACCGAGCCCGTATGGCCTTTGAGAGTGCGGAGTTCGCGCCCCGTCTCCATATCCCACAGTTTTAGCGTATGGTCCGAAGATGCGGATACGACGTGCCGACCGTCCCCACTCAACGCCACTCCAGAGACTGGGCCGCCGTGGCCCTGGAGGGTGAAGATTTCGCGCCCCGTCTTTATATCCCACACCTTCAGCGTATGGTCCGAAGATGCGGACACGGCGCGCCGACCGTCCCTACTCAATGCCACACCAAGGACCGAGCCTGTGTGGCCCTGCAGGGTGCGCACCAGAGAGGTTCCTGGAGGGTGCAAGGTGGCTTGCAGTGGCCTGAGCCAAGGCTTCGACGCGCTCTGAGCGGTTCTTTCAGCGAACTGCTTGATCGCGGCATTATCGTGATGCGTCAGCAGGCGGCCCACCATTTGCGAAGGGAACTGGTCTGGATCTCGGGTAATGGCATGAGCGGAGAGGCGAGTGGCTCCGTGAATCAGATCCAGCGCTTCGCGGTCCGGGAATTGGGCGCGGACATAGTCGAGTTGCAGGTCATGTAGCCTGATTCCTTTGCTCGCGTCGTCGGGTTGCGCAAGCGAGCGGTCTATTAATACTTTGGCGATCCGGACCGCTTCATCCCGGTCCACGTTCCAGAGCATTTGCAGGATTGCCGGCGGCGCGGGCATGTCGTCCAGCAGCACCGCGAGCTCTTTGTATCGCTCCTGCATTCTCGGCTTAAGCGACTGGAAGCTCACTTCCACAGCTTTGAAAAAGCTTTGCTGGCCTTCAGGGAGCTGGTCTTCGATGGCGGAAAGATCGGCCTTGCGCAGCAGATTGAGAGTTGCGGCCCAGAATTGGGCGTCTGTGCCGCGCAACAGAGCGCCAACGACTGAAAGCGCCAGGGGTAAGCGGCCACACTCGGCAACGATGTCGCCGGCCGTTACAGGGAGTTTGTTCGTCGGCACGTATGCCCATAAAGCTAGCAACTTGCGTGCTTGCTCAGCATCGAGGAGGTCTGTCCAATGCTCACGCGCGGCAACAAATCTGCCGATGGAAGCGTCGCGCGTGGTGAACAAAAACCGAGAACGGGGCGACTCGGCGAGCAGCGGCTCAATGTCAGCCTTGCTCCAGACGTCATCGACGACGATGAGCGCGGCTTTTTGGGCAATGGTGGTGCGGTAGCGGTTTTCGCAGGCGAGGGCCGTATCGTAACCGGTGAGGTCATCGCCGAGAGCTTTGGCGACCTCGCGCATCTCCTCGATGAAGTCGCGCTTCCGTTCTTTGCCCGCGGTAATCCAGACGATTCCGTCAGGGAAGGCGCGCTGCACCACTTCGTCGTCAGTGAGCGCCTTGGCCAGCACTGTTTTACCGATGCCGCCCATGCCCGCCAGGGCAGTGAGGGCAATGGGCTGGCGGTGATCTTCGGCGAACAGCGCGTCGCGCAAGGCGCGCAGGGCCTCGGGCCGCTTGAGATAGTTGGCGACGCGTGGCGGAGCGGTGAGGTAGGTGACTGGAGTCTTGCGGTAGATTTCAGGCAGGCTGGCGGTAGCATCGCCGCGAACGTCGGCCACCAACTCGCCGAAACGAACAAGGTAGCTGGCTTCGTCGGTGAAATCGCGATATTGCCGGGCATAAAGGAACAGCGGCCGGTCAGCGCCTTTGACGGCCAGCACGGGAATGACGCGATTGCCCTTGTCGAGGGCGCGAAGCTGTTCCGCGCGACAGATTTCCGAAGCGTAGGAACCTGGGCCCAACAGCGCAAGTGTGACCTGGCGGGTGTCGATTTCGTGCTCTATTGTGGAGCTCCAGACGGCGCCTCCGGAGATGCGCTGCGTGTCAAGCCAAGCGTTGAAGCCTTCCCTGGTGAGGTCGGATTGCAGGCGCTGAGCGAGTGACGCTCCGTCTTTGCGGGCGTAAGAGATGAAGATGCTGATTGGTTCAGGCTGAGGCATCGGCTGACAGAACATTATGCATCAGGACACAAGGCTACAGGACCGAGGATGGGCTACAGCGATCGCGGACCCCTAGCCATGAGCGATAAGGCTACCGAGAGACCTAAGCCGATTGCGAACGATCAACGCGGATGGGGGATGGGACAGGTGGATGGGGGCGTTCTGGCGGGGGCGTTGCTCGCGGGTTTTGGAATCGCGGTGTGCGGGCATGCGGAGCGGGGTGGCCGGGTTGGGGAAGGAAGGATGGGAATCTCGCGGCGGGCATCTTTCCAGAGGGTGAGGAAATGCTGATATCAGGACGTTATGCTTGAGGGGCTGGCGCCGGTTTGCCGCTCATGGTCGGTCGGGATGGGGGAGGGGAGGAAGTTAGCCAGGTGGGCAACGGCCTCTTCGACGAGAGGCGGCTCGAGCTTTTCGCGGCAGCCGTGGCAGCGCTTGTAGAGCTCAAGGCCCAGGCTGGCAGGGGTGATATCAAAGCTTTCGACATCATGATAGGAAGTGAAGTCGAATACTTTCTGAACCAACCCAAGATTGAATAAATAGGCTAGATCGGTGGCGTTCCTGAAATGGTCGTGTATGCCAGTAAGGTCAATCATCTCCCGGGGGCTGAGAATGACGGGGCCGGGGTGAGATTGCTCTGGCCCCGGCGCAGAGCCCAGGGCGCGCTCACAAGCGTGGACGAAGATCTTGGCCTGGACGGGCGTAAGGTGGTCGAGCAAATCGGCGAGGATCTGATTGGAGTCGTCCGGCGCCTCAACCGAGCAGGATGTGGCGAGGAGGCCCGTCCACAGTTGCACGACCACTTCATCCGGGACCCAGGATCCGTCGGATAGGATGTTCGCCACCAGCTTGGGATGGGCGCGCATGTTTTCGGCATGGGGCTCCGCGGCAAGGAGATTCTCCGCGCCGAGCGCGATCTTGACGAGGGTTGCAGCGCGGTCCTCCGGGAGTTCTCCGAGCACAAGACGGATGGCTTGCTCGGCCTCAGCCTGGCAGAGACGACACAGGAAAAAGACGGTGCGCAGGGTGCGGAACAGTTCTGCGACTTGACTCTGATCCTTGAGAGTGACGATGTTCCGCATGAAGAACGCCCAGAGTTCCGGATGCATGCCCGTAGGCAGAACAAACGAAAGCCCAAGGCCGTCTTCTCCCTGGCGGGCGATCCGAGCCTGAACAGAAATGTGCAGCTCGGCGCTGTTTTCAGGCTCGCCCAACTCCTGGAGTAGAAGGGTGATGAGTTCGCCGGTGGGGAGACGCTTCTCAGTGCGCAGGTAGATGCCGGTTGAGCTAATGTCTTTGATGGCGGCGGGCGTGAAGGTGGGATCGAGCCCATAGCACGCCGCAAGCCCCGTGGCGGTTTGGCGTTCGGCCCGCGGCCGCTGCGACTTGCCCAGTTTCCTGAGCTCCTGTTTCAGATCGCTGAGCCGAAACATCGCCAGGAGTCTCCCAACTCGATGCCCGGCGCGCGTTTGCTTCCTGGTGATCCAGACTGAAACGGCGCCAAGCCAGTATTACTGTGCATGGTTTCCATGGATGGAATCGGTGATCGATAGCACCATAGTTGGAGCACCTGATGTTTGTGCGGATGGTTTGGGGAGATCACTTTGCCCAAGCGCCTCTGGAGGGACGGGTGGTCCCTGCCCCAGGAAGCGGGGACCGCTGGCTGCGGACGGCGGCTGCCTGTGGGGAGCCGGGGACCCTGGGGCGCAGGGGCTTGCGGCCGGGCGGCGCGTATACTCAGGGGAAGCCCATGCGCACCGCGACGAAGTTCGCCTGTCTGGTGATGGTTGCGCCCGCCTTGGTTTGGACCCAGAGCGCGACCAGGGCGCGGCCGGCCGCAAAGAACTCCCCCATGCAAACGCCCGAAGCGGTTCAACTTTCCGCCCTCGTGATCGACACCCACGCCGACACTCCGCAGCGGTTTGTGGACGAGCACTTCGATTTGAGCGACCCGCTGAACGGGGGCAACTTCAATTTGGAGACGGCGCGCGAAGGGAACCTGGGCGCGGAGTTTTTCTCGATCTGGGTGGAACCGACGGTCTACAAGGGGCAGTATGCGCGGCGGACGCTGGAGCTGATTGACGCGGTGAAAGAACAGGCGGCGCGGCACGCGGACCAGATGATGCTGGCGACGTCGCCGGAAGGCATCGACCTGGCGCACCGGGAACACAAGCTGGCGGCGCTGATGGGCATCGAGGGCGGGCACTCGATTGAGGGCTCACTGGCGCTGCTGCGGCAATACTATGCGCTGGGCGTACGGTACATGACGCTGACATGGAACAACTCCAACGGATGGGCGGACAGCTCCGGCGACATGGACGATGCGAACGTGGCGCACACCAAGGAGGGGTTGAGCGAGTTCGGCAAGGACGTGGTGTACGAGATGAACCGGCTGGGCATGATGGTGGATGTTTCGCACGTCGCGGACAAGACGTTTTACCGCACGCTGATTATTTCGCGGGCGCCGGTGATTGCGTCGCACTCTTCGGCGCGAGCGCTGTGCGACTCGCCGCGCAACCTGACGGACGACATGCTGCGGGCGATCGCCAACTCGGGCGGGCCGGAGTCGAAGGGCGGCGTGGTGCAGGTGAACTTTTACTCGGGGTTTGTGTCGCAAGCGTATCGCAACGCGCAGAAAGCGATGCAGCCGGAGGTGGACCGGGAGATCGAGGAACTGAAGGACAAGGCCAAAGCGGAGGGGCGCGAGGCGAGCTACGCGGAGATCACGAAGATTCAAAAAGCCGCCGCCGACCGCATTCCGCGGCCGCCGCTC
>JASHTU010000348.1 GCA_030040395.1 Acidobacteriaceae bacterium | reverse complement strand
TCGACGCGACCAACAGGGGGCGGCGACTTTGTAGACTCCTGGAAAGGACACCGTATCTCTTAAAATGTCGTAGCCGTTCGCGTTTGTGCTTTCCCCGCCCTTCGGCGTCCGTCCTGCCCGGGCCGCACGACCGCCGGCCGCGAACCCCTTCGCCCCGCCGTTCAATCCGAGCTTCCCGCCGTCCAAACCGCGCCCATGTGCGTTCGGCGCGAAACGGTTCGGCCCCGGGGCGTCCGCTCCGATATGCTGGAGTCAGGACGTAATTCCCCAAAAACAAATGACAAAGATTGACCAACATCCCCTGGGAAGACTCCTTGAGACCCGCATTGCGGTTCTTGACGGAGCCATGGGCACCACTATCCGCACCTATGGCATGACCGAGGCCGACATCCGCGGGGACCGCTTCAAAGACGCCAGCAAAGACCTGCTCAATAACGGCGACCTGTTCACGCTGACCCGCCCGGAGGTGATCGGCGACATCCACCGCCGGTTCCTGGAGGCCGGCGCCGACATCATCGAGACCAACACCTTTGGGGCCACCAGCATCGTCCAGAGCGAGTTTTTCGTGGACGACCCGCGCGAGCGCGGAGGCCGCAAGGATCCCGCCTTCTATCAAAGCGTCATCGAGAACGCCTTCCTCAACGGCCTGGCCTGGGAAATCAACGAACAATCGGCGCGCCAGTGCCGCGAGTGGGCGGATCGCGTGGGCAACGCGACCGGCCGTCCCCGCTTCGTCGCAGGCTCCATCGGCCCTTTGACCGTCTCGCTTTCCAACTCGCCCGACGCCGACGATCCCGGCTTCCGGGTGGTCACCTTCGATCAGGTGAAAGCCGCTTACGCGCACCAGGTGCGCGCGCTCATCGCCGGCGGCGTGGATGCGCTGCTCGTCGAAACCATCTTCGACTCGCTCAACGCTAAGGCCGCGCTGGTGGCCATCCGCGAAGTCTTCGACGACGGCCTGGCCGCAAAACAAGAGGAACTGCCGGTGATGATATCGGCCGCCGTAGGCCGCGGCGGAGAGACCATGATCTCCGGCCAAACGGTGGAAGCTTTCTGGACCGCGGTCGAGCACGCCAAGCCGTTTTCGGTGGGGCTCAACTGCTCGCTCGGCCCCGACCTCATGGCCCCGTTTCTGCGCGAGCTTTCCGAAAAAGCCAACGCGGCCATTTCCTGCTACCCGAACGCCGGCCTGCCCAACCCGCTCTCGCCCACAGGCTTCGACCTTGGTCCCGCGGACATGGCCCGCTATCTGGGCGCGTTTGCACGCGAAGGGATCATCAACATCGCCGGCGGCTGCTGTGGCAACACCCCTGAGCACATCGCAGCTATCGCCAAGGCGGTCGAAGGCGCGCCTCCGCGCGTGCAGCCAGCCGGGCCCGAAGCGGAATCCAGCCTTCTCGAGAGAAGCGCATGAGCGTAGCAATCGACCTCGAAACCAGGCCGCTTCGTCTCTCCGGTTCGCAGCCGTTCACGCAACAACCCGGCGTCTTCATCGTCATCGGCGAGCGCACCAACGTGGCCGGCTCGCCCAAATTCGCCAAGCTCGTTAAGGAAGGCAAATTCGAAGAAGCCGTGAGCGTGGCCCGCCAGCAGGTGGAAAACGGCGCCAACGTCCTCGACATCTGCATGGATGAGGGCATGATCGACGGCGTCGCCGCCATGACCCGCTACCTGCAGTTGCTGGCCGGCGAGCCGGAGGTCGCCAAGGTCCCCTTCATGGTCGATTCCTCCAAGTGGGAGGTCATCGAAGCCGGCCTCAAATGTTTGCAGGGCAAAGGCATCGTCAACTCCATCTCGCTCAAAGAAGGCGAAGAGACGTTTCGGCGCCATGCCGCAGCGGTGCTCAAGTATGGAGCCGCCGCGGTGGTCATGGCCTTCGACGAGAAGGGCCAGGCCGCCAATTATGAGGACAAGATCCGCATCTGCCAACGCGCCTACCGCATCCTCACTGGCGAAGGCTTTTCTCCCGAAGACATCATCTTCGATCCCAACATCCTCACCGTGGCCACCGGGATGGAAGAGCACAACAACTACGCCCTCGACTACATCCACGCCACCCGCTGGATCAAGGCCAACCTCCCGCATGCCAAGGTCTCTGGCGGCGTCTCCAACATCTCCTTCAGCTTTCGCGGCAACAACAAGGTGCGCGAGGCCATGCACTCCGCGTTCCTCTACCACTCCATCGCCGCCGGCATGGACATGGGCATCGTCAACGCCGGCCAGCTCGAGGTCTACGACGAGATTGAGCCCGAGCTGAAGGAACTGGTCGAAGACGTGCTTCTCAACCGCCGCCCGGAGGCCACCGAGCGCCTGGTGGATTTCGGTGAAAAGCTCAAGGCGGCGGGCCCCGGCGCCGCGGCGGGCGAAAAGAAAAGCGAAGAATGGCGCAACGCCCCCGTCGAAGAGCGCCTATCGCACGCCCTCGTAAAAGGCATCGACGAGTACATCGAAGCCGACACCGAGGAAGCCCGCGTCAAGCTCGGCCGCCCCTTGGCGGTCATTGAAGGTCCGCTCATGGACGGCATGGGGGTGGTGGGCGATCTCTTCGGGGCCGGCAAAATGTTTCTGCCCCAGGTGGTCAAGTCCGCCCGCGTCATGAAAAAAGCCGTGGCCTACCTCACGCCGTTCATGGAGGCCGAAAAGGCGACCATGGCCGCCGCCGGCCAGACAGTTAGAACCCAGGGGAAGATCGTGCTCGCCACCGTCAAGGGCGACGTGCACGACATCGGCAAGAACATCGTCGGCGTGGTGCTCGCCTGCAACAACTACGAGGTCATCGACCTGGGCGTCATGGCGCCCGCCGAGAAAATCCTCGAGCGCGCTCGCGAAGTGAACGCCGACCTCATCGGTCTCAGCGGGCTCATCACACCCTCGCTCGACGAGATGGTCCACGT
>JASHTU010000347.1 GCA_030040395.1 Acidobacteriaceae bacterium | reverse complement strand
GGGTTAGATCCTAAAATCTCCAATCATAAGGACTTACGGCCCATTTTGGGGCGTTTTGCCCCGTTTTCGGCGCCACCCCAGGCTGAGCCTGGCTGCGAAAGAGCTGCAAAGCAGCGGCAAAAACAAGGCGGCCCGGGAGTGGCGGCCGTAACCCGACCTAATACCGTGGCCGTGTAGGTTCGTGGATTCCCAGGTCCCAAAATCGGGACCTGGGGCACCCAAGCGAGGCGGCCGCAAAGCAGGGGGCAAAAAGCAGGCGGCCCGGGGATGGTGGCTGTGCTTCGCCACCACTCCCGGGCCGTCTCCCGAGAAGAATCACCCAGTTTTGATCCCTAAAACTATTGTAAAGATTTGGCGGAATTAACCGGCAAGGTGGGGAAGAAAAATAATGTGTTTGGAATGAGGGGGATGGGGCTGGGTGCGGGGTGCGGAGGCCTTGACAGCGAGGGGTCAGGGGTCAGGGAACAGGGATCAGGGGTCGGGGATCAGGAGTCAGGGGTCAGGGTTCAGGGGGCAGGGGTCAGGGAGCAGGGATCAGGGGTCAGGGGCGCCGGCGATGCCGCATTGACGTTCAGGGCCGGGCGGCGGGCGAAGGGTGGTGGGATTGGGATGAATTTGGTCAAAATTTGGTCAAATTTTGGTTATGGAATGCGGGAGATTCAAGCCCCATTGATTCCTGAGAGTTTGCGGCGCGACGCGAGTCGCACCCTGCAAAAAACAAGACATTCACCGCAGGCTGTCAGCATCTTCAAAGTGGCTCGCAGACAAAGTGATTTCAAAAGGGGGATTTCAAAGGGGGGATTTCAAGGGCAAGGCTCTTGGCTAGGGCCTGTTCACACTACTGGAGTGGATGGCGTTGCGAGCGAAAATTGGGCCAGACGAAGCCGAGCCCGAAGGCTGTGGCGGGTCCACTGTCGAGGGCGAGAATGAAGTATGGCCCAATTTTCGCCGCAACCCTTTGGGCCGGGGCCAATTTTCCCGATTTCGTTGTCGCTCGTCGTTAAGATACACCCGGTATCTGTCCCTCCTCGCTTCTAGAACTCGTAAAAATTGGTCCCCGGCGCCACCACCCCAGCAGTGTGAACAGGCCCTAGCTTGCAGCTTCTAGCTGTGTCGCTGGGCGCTTCTTGCGCCGGAAAAATCAGGCAGACCCAACCAGAATGCATCACGAAAGCTGCATATGGAAAAGAGTTGCACCAACCCTTGTGAAATCCACAGGGTATGACCCGATTTGCACTTGCATCCACAGATTGAACGGAAGTAGTGTCACAACAACTGATGATTCTGTAGCGAATCGAAAGTTGGCAGCCGGAACGGCGGGAAGAAAGACAAGCGGCGAAAGCCGGGAGTTTTGATTTCAGGCCGGGCCAAAGATCGAGCAGCCGATGCGAATCGGAGGCCGACCGATGGCAGAGCCAGAGAGACGAAAAGCGGCGTAAGCCGAAGATTGGTTACTGGGCGATCCGGAGATGCAATGGAAAGTGGAAGTCGGAAACTCATCGTCGGCTCCGTCGGCGATGCAACGTCCGATGGAAACTGGAAGTTCATCACAGGCGCAGCCGGTGGATGGGGCATGCGGCGCAAGCTGTGTGGTTCGAAGCCGGCGACAAACCGAGGGTCCGGCAGCCGATGAGAGTCGGAGGTTGGCCAACGGTCGAGCTGAAAGAGCCAGGTTTCGAGGGAGCCGGAGGTTGGTCGCCGGCGAAGCTGGAGGATCGAACAACCGGTGCAAACCGGAAGTTCGGTTGCTGGCGGAGCCGGAGGATCCAATCTCCGATGGAAACCGGAAACTCATTCTGGGGCTCTGCCTCAGGATGCAAAGGCCGGTGGAAATCGGAGGTTGGTCCCAGGCCTAGCCGGGAGTGAACGATGCGGCGCAAGCCGTGTTGCTCACTGCCGGTCGATCCGGAGGGCACGACAACCGACGCAAGTCGGAAGTCCGCCGCCGGTCGAGCTGAAAAGACAACCTTCGGTGAGAGTCGGAGGCCGGTCGCTGGCGCGATCAGAGGAAAGGGATTCGGCGCAAGCCGGAGCCTGATCGCTGGTTGGGTTGGAGGACCGAATGACCGGCGCAAGCCGGAAGTTCGGTCGCCCGCAGCCGGGGCAGATTCGATTTCCAGCGCAAGCTGGAAGTTGGTCGAAACCGATGCGGGAGGATGCAGGCCAGACCGTACTGCAGAATGATCACGATATGAGGGCGCCAGGGACTCCGGTCCCTGGCGTTTTCGTATTTTTGGGCAGCTTTTCTCCTCTGGTCCGCTGGCCGAGTGGCGACGCAACCTTTCTTTGCCGCATCTGCGGCGGGTTACACTGGTCGCGGAGATTTCACAATGCGATTCAGATGGGCAGGAAGAGTTTCCGCACCAGTTTGTGTGGCGCTGTTGCTGGCCACTCCGGCGTGGGTGAAGGGTCAAGCGCAGGGCCCGCCGCAGTCGAGCGCGCTTTCGATTCCGGAAGTGCAGCGCATGCTGCCGGAGGATCTGAACCGCTTGCTGCATACGCGCGAGGCCGAAAAACCGCTGGTGCTCCAAGTGGGTTCGCGGGTGATGTATGACCAGGCTCACATTCCGGGGGCGGAATACGCCGGGCCGGGCTCGAGCCAGGAGGGGCTAAAGCTGCTACACGACCGGGTTGCGCGGCTCCAGCGGAGCAGCTTGATTGTGATCTATTGTGGTTGCTGCCCCTGGACCCGCTGCCCCAATATTGGCCCCGCATATCACGAACTGCGCCGGATGGGTTTCGCGAACGTCAAGGCGCTCTACCTGGCGGATAATTTTGGCGCCGACTGGGCCAATCGGGGATATCCGGTTGCGAGCGGGCAGTAACGGGCGCGGAGTGTGGCCCCAGTCCCGGCGCGGGTTGCGCGGCTGGATTCGCGCCTGTATGGCGTTGGTTTGGCTGTTCGCCGCGGCGAACTCGACGGGCGCGTTGGCTGCCACGCCGGTGCTCAACAAAAAAGCGCCGGAGTTT